>CBILOJ010000264.1:0-2637 GCA_966238525.1 uncultured Methylophilaceae bacterium
CCGTCTTCATGGCGGCCGGCCTGCCGCTTGTGCTCAAGGGCGAATCTGCAACATCTAGCGATTGACGCCGGCGACTCTCCATACGGCACCATCAATCGCAATTTGCGAGACGCTGGCGTAATCGACCTGCAAGCGGAACGCCTGCACCAGCGGCAGCTGCAATGTCTCGGCCAGCAAGGCGCGGATCACGCCGGCATGAGTGAAGGCAAACACTGTTTGCCCCTGCCCGGCGACACTCACTTCGCGCAGGAAGCTTGCTGCACGCGCATGCAAGGCATGAAACGATTCACCCTGCGGCGGCGCCTGCATGACATGGTCTTCCGCCCATACGTCGACTGCGCCACGCGGAATGTCGTCCCAGCATTTGAGCTCCCATTCGCCGAAGTGCAGTTCCATGAGACGCGCGTCCTGCAGCATCGGCTGCTCGCCGGCAACGGCTTGCGCCAGTTTCAGGCAACGCTGCGAAGGGCTGCTGTAGATGATATCCGGCTGTTGCGGCAGCTTGTTGCGCAACAGCGCCAGCTCGGCATCGAAGCTGGCCGCCACGTCGATATCGCTCTGGCCGTAGCAGATATTGCGTGCAATGTCGGGCGTGGTATGGCGGATCAGATACAAATCCATTAATAACTCCAAATCACCAGCACGCCCAGATAAAACGCCAACTCGGTCATCTGCTGCATGGCGCCCAGGCAATCGCCGGTATAGCCGCCCAGGCGCTGCTTAAGCTTGCGGCTGAACCAGAGCCAGACCAGTGCCACCGGCAGCAAAGCCAGCCAAAATCTGGGCGGCAGCAAAATCAGCGGCAGCAGGCCGAACAAGGCGGCCAGCACGATATCCAGAGACGACAGCCTTGTCGCGAGCGGCTTGGATTTCCCTTCAAAGCGCACATAGGATTGCAAGGCAATCACCAGCGTGGCACAAAAGCGGCTCAAGGCATGCGCAGCAATCATCACCGCTGGCAGCATGGCGGCCGATATATGGCTAAGCGTCTCGAATTTGGCCAGCAACATCATGAACAGCGCGATGGCACCATAGCTGCCTAAGCGGGAATCCTGCATGATGGCCAGCACTTGCGCCTTTTCCCAGCCACCACCGAGGCCATCCGCAGCGTCCGCCAGACCATCTTCGTGAAATGCACCCGTGAGGGCAATACCCGCTGCCATGCTGAAAAGCACGGCCACTTCGTGCGGCAGCCATAACGCAGCCAACCAGAAAGCCAAGCCGCAAACCGCACCGACCAAGATGCCGACCAGCGGGAAATAGCGCGTGGCATGATTGAGGTCGGTTTCGGAAAAATCAGCTACGCGCACCGGAATGCGCGTAAAAAAAATCAGCGCCATGCACCACAGTCGCCACTGACGACGCAGAAGCCGGAACATGTCAGCGATCCCGGCTGACGCCAGCCGCTTCGAATGAAGCCATTTCAGTGAGGAAATTGGCTGCCCCCTGCAACAATGGATACGCCAATGCCGCACCCGTGCCTTCGCCGAGACGCAAGCCCAGGTCGAGCAACGGCTCTGCGTCCAACTGTCGCAACAGCAAGCGATGGCCGGCTTCGCCCGAACAGTGTGCGAACACGCAATACTCCAGCACTGCGGGCGCAATACGTGCGGCCACTAGCAAGGCTGCGCTGGCAATGAAGCCGTCGATTAACAGCACCGTGCGGCGCTCCGCTGCGGCCAGCATCGCCCCCGTCATCATGGCAATTTCGAAGCCGCCGAAAGTTGCCAGCGCTGCTAGCGGATCGTTGCCATCAAGGGCATGGCGCGCGAGCGCCTGCTCGATGAGGTCAATCTTGCGCTGCAAACCGGCATCGTCGAGGCCGGTACCACGCCCTACGCATTGCTCCGGCAGCAAGCCGCACAATACGCACATCAGTGCCGCCGCTGCAGAGGTATTGCCGATACCCATTTCGCCGAAGGCCAGCACGTTGCTGCCCGCCTCGATCTCGGCAAAAGCGAGCCCGGCACCGCGTGCCAGCGCCTGCTCGCATTGCGCTGTGGTCATGGCTGGCTGCTCGAGGAAATTTTGCGTGCCCATGCCCATCTTGGCATCGATCAAACCCGGCAATGGCCCGAATACATGATTGACCCCGGCATCGATCACACGTACCTGCATACCGTTCTGCCTGGCGAGGACATTGATCCCGGCGCCGCCAGCAAGAAAATTGCGCACCATCTGCTGGGTCACTTCCTGAGGAAACGGACTAACGCCCGCCTGGGCAATTCCATGGTCTCCGGCAAACACCAACACGACAGGGCGTTTCAGCTCTGGTGTTAGGCTGCTCTGGATACGCCCCAGCCTGAGCGCCAATGTTTCAAGCCGGCCGAGCGCGCCCAATGGTTTGGTCTTGCTGTCTATTGCCTGCTGCAATGCCTGATTCAGACTGTCATCGGGCACGGGAATACGAAAATCGGGCATGAGCTGTTCTGCTATATTTGACGACTTGCGAGCATAACCGAGCGTTCATGATTTTCAAACCCGAAGCCATGGAAAATGGATGGCGAGTAAATGACACCGTTCGGCGAAGTTTGCTATAATGCGCGACTTGCTGGACCGGCAACGGTCATGCATGTTGGCCAGGTAGCTCAGTTGGTAGAGCAGCGGATTGAAAATCCGCGTGTCGGCAGTTCGATT
>CBILOJ010000265.1:0-2621 GCA_966238525.1 uncultured Methylophilaceae bacterium
AATAGATTAAATTATATTATGTCCAAAAAAAACCGGGTGCTAGGCCTGTTTAAATGCCGGTTTCTATTTTTGCCTAGCTGACGAACGATTGTCCATCAATTAGATGAGCAGCCGGATGCGCATATCAATGGCGACAAAAAGCCGATAAGGTGCCTGCCTGTGCTCGGCAACCTATATCCAATGGATTTCTGCGGCGCGTGCGGCGATTCCGAAACCAGAGGCCGAAATGTTAGTCCGCTTAGATAGCAAATTTGCGTTTAACCCGATTTTTAGGCGAGCGTCTGAAATTAGTCGTATATCAGACGCAGTACAGAAAGTGCCTGCAGGGGCATCAAAGGCCGAAATGCGGTCCTCGTCAAGGCGCTTTATCAGGCCAAAATATTGCCACCTCTTCTAACCTCGTACAGTTATTGACAGAACTCCAAGGGGGGGCTAAAGCCCCGCAGTGCAAACCCTCGCATTAGAAGGGCTGTCATTAGCAGAGGTCGCATTGATACCCTTAATTTCTAGTTTTTTATTGTCTGGCTTGAATTGCACCGTCCATAGATGGATACGCGTCGGTATAGTTACGTTCCCGTAAGCAATGCCGATGATTTCGTCCCTTGCTGGTTCCTGGTAGCGTTAGGGCTTATCGTTCCATTGCTTGGCTAACGATATTGCAAATCCTTGCGCTTCGCTTGCTGCACACTCATCAGCAATTTACTAATTGATCAGGCACCGTCGTTAGCTATGTTCCAGAGCGGTTCGGTAAGCCCGCTGAGGCCGTCCCTTGAGATCTTGCGTAATTCGCGCCGTAGCATTGCGGATCCCCACCGATTTGCTGGAACTGGCGTATGCCCAGGTTTTGACAGGCATTAACGCGTTCTGGTGCGCTGGTAGATTCGCCGCCATCGATATACATTTCGAGTCTATGTCCAGCGATAGCCGACCTATGACGTCAATACCCATACGAATTAGGTAGTTTGCAATGATCTAGATAACCGGCGGTTTCGATGTGGCCGCCGAGGTTATCTGCCGTAGATTGCCAGAAGGTTCGGTGTACTGGTAATGCCAGTACTTATGCTTCGTCCTGGCCCCTTCG
Source organism: uncultured Methylophilaceae bacterium (assembly GCA_966238525.1). Lineage (GTDB taxonomy): Bacteria > Pseudomonadota > Gammaproteobacteria > Burkholderiales > Methylophilaceae > CBILOJ01. The sequence continues at coordinate 1,082 of CBILOJ010000265.1, forward strand.
GCGCTGACGAGATAGGAAAGGTTGACGGTGCTTCGTGCTGCGTTCTGCCGACGCCACCCTGATGTTGTAGCAGGCGATGACCTTCACGACACACGTTTCCTGTGATCAGGAGGCGGTGTCGGCGGCCTTCTTCAACGATGCACTTAGTGTCGTTTTTGGTGCAGTAGAAGCCTTGCCGTTGCTGGCAGAATTGGCCGGTGCGGGAGCTGCCGGTTTCGCCGACGTGATCTTCTTTACCACCGGTGTTTCGATGACAATATCAGGGCTGGCGCTAGCTTTTGATTCGGTGGAGGCTTTATTGCTGCGGTTCTTGGTGCCGCTATCTTTTGCTTCAGCCTTTTTCGGCTTGGCTTCCTTCTTCGCTTCTTTTTTGGCTTCCTTCTCGGCCTTGGCCACGGCTTTTTGCTGCATTTCATGCATGCGCTGGCGCCATTCGTTGAGTTGTTCTTCCTCGATTTCCATCTGGATGGCGATGGCTTCTGCGCGCGTCAGCTTTTCCTTGCCCAGCCGCTTGGGCAGCTTGCCCGACATGCGTGAGAGGATGCGCTCCTGTTCAGCTTCCGGCAGTGTCTTGGCCTTTGCCAGATAGCCTTCCTTGACTAGATGTTTCATGCCTTGTCCCTTGTTTTGTTCCCTGTTGTGTTCGGTAAGGGTAGCTTGTTCCGTAGCGCTTTTGTGTGACATTTCAATGACAAAGGTATGACAAAGGCGGCGGGTTGTATGTGCGACAGCGCTAACAGTGCCAAGGATGTTTTGAATCGTGGTTATTGCTGCACGGTCACATAGCGCGAGGTCGGTTCCGATTGCGAGACGGCCAGCGATCGCCGCATCGCGCTTGCTTCCTCGCTCGGCGTGCGGCCGAACAGGCGCTTGAATTCACGGCTGAATTGCGACGGGCTTTCGTAGCCCGACGCCTCAGCTCATCAGCGAAGGCCACAAGTCTTCAGCTGACATCGCCCTTTCGGCAGATGACCACGCCATCCTCATGCCGGACATGAAGGGTGGCGAACTGGTGACGATTCCTATCCGTTAGTTACCGCAATACTGCTGGCCGATCCGGCCAGCGCTCTTCTCCGCCTCGCCGGCATTGCCTAGTGCATGCCGGCTTCTTTTTTGCGCTGACGGTGCGCCGCGACCTTGGCCCGATTGCCGCACGCCGCCGTGCTGCACCAGCGTCGGCGATGGCCGCGCGTGTGGTCGGCAAACATCAGCGTGCAGCGCTGGCCTTCGCAAGCTTTCACCTTGGAGAGATCCTCCTCGCAGACAAATTTGGCCAGTGCCTCGGCGATCGGCAGTAGCAGTGATTCCGGCGAACGCCAGCGGCGTGCCCATTGCCAGGCGAGGGCGCCGCCGGACGCTGAAATCGCGATCTGACCGAATGCATTGTCGCGCTCCAGCAACCGGTTCAATGGTTCCAGCGCCTCTAGCGCTGTGCTGTCTACCGGCTTGTCCATTTGCGTCTGTATAAACGATCTGAACCATTCGCGCAGGTTGCGTGCTTGCGCCGCCACGCCGTCCAGTTCGCCGGGCAGGGCCTGGG
>CBILOJ010000266.1:0-2603 GCA_966238525.1 uncultured Methylophilaceae bacterium
TCGAAGTTTTGTCCCTTATTTTGAACCGGTTACCGCCAAATTCCAAGCCTGCGCACGCTCACCAGATGGTCATTTGCGAGCGCAGATCCGTTGCAGCATGGCAGGTTTCGGCTCGTCGAAACGCCCCTGCTCGAACGCGACGATCGTCAGGACCTGCGCATAGGCAGCATGCAGCTCATCCGGCTGCAGCAGGAAATCCGGATTGCTGGGGCGGCCGAATGCCGCCTGTCCTTGCATGAAAGTCTCGTAGATCAGTATCCCGCCCGGGGCGAGACTCTCGGCCAATTTCGGCAGTAGCGGGCGGTGCAGGTAGCGGCAGACCACGATACCGTCGAACAGCCTGCCCGTATAAGGCCAGGCCGCGTTTTCCAGGTCCGCCAGCGTGGTCCGGATGCCAGCGATCCCTTGCATGGCATCCAGCGCCGCCGCATCGTGATCGACCGCCTCGACCTGCCAGCCCTGCGAGGCCAGCCAGCGCGCGTTGCGGCCCCGGCCGCACGCCAGATCCAGCACCGCCCCGCCCGGCCGGATCTGCGCGGCGTGCCGACATACCCATGCGGAAGGCGCCTCGACGGCGCCCGCCTTCGGGATCTCCGGATTGATCAAGTGACTGAAATGCGCCATTCTGGCGGTCCTTTCCGTGAAGCGTTTACGAGGGTGATGCCACGATCACAGTGCGGCCGACCAAGGCTCGTGCGCCTCTGCGCCAGCCGACGCTTTCATGCATAATCTCTGGCGAGCGAGGCTCGGCGCACTGCCGCCCTCTTCTCCCATCGAACCCGGAGCCGCATGACTTCAGCCCCTGAGCCACGCCGCGTCGAATGGCGTGACGGACAACCCTTTTCCGCCGAATTCGGCGACGTCTATTTCTCCAGCGACAACGGGCTGGCAGAGACCCGGTACGTATTCCTGCAGCAAAACCAGCTTGAGCAGCGCTGGCAGGATCTTTCCGCGCCGCATTTCACCATCGCCGAGACCGGCTTCGGTACCGGTCTCAATTTCCTCTGTACCTGGGCATTATGGCGCAATTCAGCACCTAAGGCTGCCAGGCTGCATTTCGTCAGCGTCGAGAAATACCCGCTGTCATACGACGAACTACATCAGGCACTGGCGCTATGGCCGTCGCTGGCTGAACTGCGTGCCGAATTGCTCGCGGCCTATCGGACGATGGCGCCGGGCTGGCATCGCCTGCAGTTCGACCAGGGGCGCGTGACCCTGACGCTCATCATCGGCGATGTGCTGGCATGCCTGCCCTTGCTCAAGGCACGCGTCGATGCCTGGTTCCTCGACGGCTTCGCGCCAGCGAAGAACCCGGAGATGTGGCAGGACGCCCTGTTCCATGAAATGGCGCGGCTTTCGCGGCCCGGTACCACCTTCGCTACCTTCACCAGTGCCGGTGTGGTCAAGCGTGGCTTGCGATCGGCGGGGTTCGTCGTGCGTAAAACGCCGGGCTATGGCCGCAAACGCGAGATGCTCTGCGGCGAATTTACCCGGCATGTCAGCGAGCCAGCCGCCACCGACCACCAGCTATCCACCGAGTCACATCACCCCGGGGCGATGCCTCCTGAACCAACCCGGCCCGCCTCGCCGCATCCTGATCATGGGCCTTTGGTGTCCTACGCACGACATCTGAACCCAACTGGGGCTGGGCAGGCCATGAAGCGGCATGCGATCGTAGTCGGTGGCGGCATCGCCGGCACGGCCAGCGCCCATGCATTGGCCGTGCGCGGCTGGCAGGTCACGTTGATCGAGCGCCATGAGGCCGTCGCCCGCGAGGCCTCGGGCAATCCGCAGGCGATGCTCTATCCGCGCCTTTCCGGTCAGGATATCGTGCTTAGCCGGCTCGCCCAGCACGGCTATCTCAACACGCTGCGGCTCATGGCGCGGTGTGGTCTGGCGTCGCAGCATTATGCGCATTGCGGCCTGCTGCAAACCGCATTCGACGCCAACGAGCTTGCACGCTGCCAGGCCGTGGCGGCGCGCCAGTTACCTGAGTCGCTGGTGCGATATGTCGATGCCGAGACCGCCAGCGACATCGCCGGCCTGCCGCTGCAGCATTCGGCATTGTATTTCCCGGAGGGCGGCTGGGTCGACCCGGTCGCCTTTTGCCAGATCCTGGCATCGCATCCCAACATCCGCCTGCTGACCCACACCAGCGTACTGGAGCTGCAAAGGCTCGACTCAGGCTGGCAGGTATGCGACGCGGACCAGGCCCTGGCCGAGGCGCCAGTGGTCGTCCTCGCCTGCGCCAACCAGACGGCGCACTTTGCGCAGACGCGGCACCTGCCGCTACAGCCTGTGCGCGGCCAGGTCACGTTTGCCGAAGCCGGCACGACCGGCGCGCGATTGCGCGCTGTCATCTGCAGCGATGGCTACGTCAGCCCGGCTTACGGCGGCCGCCATTGCCTGGGGGCGACCTTCGGCCCGGGGCAAACCGCGCTGGATGTCCGTGACAGCGACCACGAGGCGAATCTCGCGATGCTGGGCAGGCTTTGCCCTGATCTGTATCGCGATATCGACAAAAGCCGCCTCAGCGGTCGCGCCGCCCTGCGCGCCGCGACGCCGGATCGCCTGCCCATGGCCGGCCCGCTGCTCGACAGCGC
>CBILOJ010000267.1:0-2599 GCA_966238525.1 uncultured Methylophilaceae bacterium
CAGTTTACTATGGCCGTCAATCACCGCGACGAATGAAACAAAGCTGTCGATGGGGAAATAGACATGCTGGATGCGCTCTTGCGGTTCGTAGATGATCTCGGGAAATTCCAGATCGACCAGATCGCACCCGGAAAGAAACTGCAGCCTGTCCTTGCGCGGCAAGGCGGCAAGCAGGCGATTTTCGGCAGCGGAAAGTTTCGCGGACGACAAACTGTGGTTCTCCCCATGCGTTCTGGCACAACCTGCGGTGCCGATGAATCAAAAAAATCTATATAAACAAACGAGTAGCTGCTTCGTGAATGCGCATACCGTAGCAGGTTTCACTCCCTCCTTATGTCTGGTAACAGACGGTAGATAACATGTTTTTATCGTGCAAGCGGGCGTCGGCGCGGCCCTTGCCGCATTGGCGTTTTCGCTTTACGTGCGGTGCGATACAGATAAAAACGCCAGATCATGAGGAAATACGCCTCAACCACATTCTTCGCTGCTTACCAGTGTGTGAAGTCGAACAGATATTGCGAACGAGAAATCGCATTCTGCAATGGCCTTGGTCAACACAGGGCAATGAACAATAGGAAAGGACAGGGCAACACGACATGACATCGCTGACCGACAAGGCAACTTTGCGCCAACGCGCACGCCAGCATGTGGATGAAGGCGCCGTGACGGCGAGCTACAGCGCGGACCGGGAACAGGTGTTGCAGATGCTGAACGAGGTGCTGGCAACGGAGCTCGTCTGCATGTTGCGCTATCGCCGGCATCATTTCATGGCGCGCGGCATCACTTCGCGCAGCATTGCCGATGAATTCCTCGAGCATGCGAACGAAGAGCAGGGTCATGCAGACCAGGTGGCGGAACGTATCGTGCAGCTTGGCGGCGAACCTGATTTCTGCCCGGATACGCTGATTGATCGCAGCCATGCCGAATATGTGCCGGGCACGACACTGGTCGACATGATCAAGGAAAACCTGGTGGCGGAGCGCATCGCCATCGACAGCTACCGCGAAATGGTGGCCTATGTGGGCGCCAAGGATTCGACGACGCGGCGCCTGCTGGAAACCATCCTGGCAGTAGAGGAAGAGCATGCGGATGAACTTGCCGATTTGCTGCAAGGTTTGCCCGCCTGATGCCTGATTTTCAACCCACGGCTTTGATTTCGGCCTTTTTTGCAATCAATCTAAGTAAAGGAAAACAATTATGAATATTCGTCCATTGGTCTTAGGGCTTACGCTTAGCACCGCGATGCTGGTTGCCGGCTGTAACAATCAGAACGACGGCACCAATCCGGATGACATGAACAGCACTGGCATGAACGGTACGAGCGACATGAGTGCCGCGACAGCCGATGCGGCAAATTCGGTCGGTGCCGAAGTTGATGACGGCGTCATCACCACCAAGGTCAAGTCGGCGCTGCTGGCAGACGATACCGTGAAGGGTCTTGATATCAACGTTGATACCTCCCAGGGTATGGTGCGTCTGAGCGGCGCGGTAGACAGCCAGGCTCAGGTCGATATGGCCACGCAGATTGCCAAGGGCGTGGAAGGTGTCAAGGACGTGCAGAACGAATTGACCGTCAACCAGCAGCAGTAATTAGCTGCTGTCCGCGACATCGTTTCACGGTTTCTTCAATATCCGCCCGTCGCCGCTTTATGCGGCGTCGAGGCGGTTTTTAATTGCAGCAGCCGACGGCCGTACCTGGACCTGTCCGTGACGTTTGGCATGACGCAAGCGAGGCACGTGCGCTTGCCGTGACCGTCTTCGGCCTTGCTTAAGGCATGATTCATATGGCAATATGCAGCACTAATTAATCTGCAAGCCGGATTGCATGGTGCGATTCCAGATTGCGCCGGCCGAACCAGGAACAGAGCTCGGCCCGATCGCTTGCGAGACCATTCCGACAAAGCCGTTCAGCGGCTTTTGTCGTTTCTGGTGCCATTAATCATAACTGCAGGAAATATTACATGCCGGTCGTCCGCTTACCCGATGGTTCCGAACGCGCGTTCGATGCCCCCGTTACCGTTGCCGAGGTTGCCCAAAGCATAGGCGCAGGCCTTGCGCGTGCAGCATTGGCAGGCAAGGTCGACGGCAAGGTGGTCGATACTTCGTATGCCATTAATGAGGATGTCGAGCTCGCCATCATCACCGATCGCGACGTTGAAGGCCTGGAAGTCATCCGCCATTCGACCGCGCACCTGCTGGCCTATGCGGTCAAGGAACTGTTTCCCGAAGCACAGGTGACGATAGGCCCGGTCATCGACAACGGCTTCTATTACGATTTTTCCTATAAGCGCCCGTTCACGCCGGAAGATCTGCAGGCTATCGAGAAAAAGATGGTCGAGCTCGCCAAGAAGGACGAAGCGGTGACGCGCAAGGTGCTGCCGCGTGATGAGGCGGTGGCCTACTTCAAATCCATCGGCGAGCAGTACAAGGCCGAAATCATCGCTTCCATTCCGCAGGGCGAGGACGTCTCGCTCTACAGCGAAGGCGGCTTCACCGACCTTTGCCGCGGTCCGCACGTACCATCGACCGGCAAGCTCAAGGCCTTCAAGCTGATGAAGCTGGCCGGTGCCTACTGGCGCGGCGATTCCAATAATGAAAT
>CBILOJ010000268.1:0-2575 GCA_966238525.1 uncultured Methylophilaceae bacterium
CGGTCACCAGGCGGCCGAGCCGGGCGAGACCGGCTTCGAGTTCCGCATCCCACAAATGGCCGTAGTTGAGGCGAACGTAGTTCTCGAATCCGCGTCGCGCTGAAAACATCGGGCCGGGAGCGATGCTGATGCCAGCGGCCACGGCAAGGCGATGCAGCGCGAGAGCATCGACGCCGTCGGGCAGCTTGATCCAGACGAAATAGCCGCCCGCCGGCGCGGTCAGCCGCGTCCCGGGCGGAAAGCATTGCTCGATCATTTCCAGGAAGCGGATCTGCTGCATCAGCAAGGTATGTCGCAGTGTGCGCAAATGGCGGTCATAGCCGCCGCGGGCCAGATAATTCGCCAGCGTCTGCTGCGCCGGCACCGAGGCCGCCAGCGTTGTCGTCAGCTTGATGCGCTCGACGCTGCGGGCGTAGCGGCCCGGCGCCACCCAACCTACCCGATAGCCCGGCGCCAGGCACTTGGAAAACGACGAACAGTGCAGCACCAGGCCCGCATTGTCGTAGGCCGTGGCCGGCGCCGGCCGCTTCTCGCCGAAATAGAGTTCGGCGTAGACGTCATCCTCGATCAGCGGAATCTCGTAGCGGCTCAGCAAGGCGACCAGCGCCTGCTTGTTTTCGTCGGGCATGAGGCTGCCGGTGGGATTCTGGAAATTGGTCATGAGCCAGCAGGCTTTGGGCCGGTGCTGTTTGATCGCGTGCTCCAGCGCGTCGAGGTCCGCGCCGCGGCTCGGATGCGTGGGCACTTCCACTGCCTGCAATCCATTGCGTTCGATCGCCTGCAAGGCGGCGTAGAAGGCCGGCGACTCGATCAGAATGCTGTCGCCGGGCTTGGCGCCGATGGCGGCCAGACACAGATTCAAGGCTTCCAGCGCGCCGTTGGTGATGATGATCTCCTCGGGCGCCACCTGCAGGCCGTCGATCTGGTAGCGCAGTGCAATCTGCCGGCGCAGCTGCTCGTCGCCCGGGCTCAGGTCGCGCACCGTGGCCCACGGGTCCATCGCTTGTACGGTCGAAGCCATGATGCGGGCCAGCCTGTTCAGCGGAAACAGCAGCGGACTTGGGAAGGCCGAGCCCAGCGGCAGCAGCTTGCCGGTACGCACCGATCCCAGAATCTCGAACACGAGTTCGCTGACGTCCACCGCCGTGGGCGTAGGGGGCATCGCAACCGGCGGCTCGGGCAATGGCGGCATACCGCCGGCGCCGCCGGTGACGTAATAGCCCGATCGTTCGCGCGCGCAGATCAGCCCGCGCGCTTCCAGCAGGTAATAAGCCTGGAAGATGGTGGACGGGCTGACGCTGCGGCGCTGGCTGGCCTGGCGCACCGACGGCAAGCGGTCGCCCTTGCGCAGCATGCCGCGGCTGATGGAATTGGCGATGTCTTCGGCGACTTGCTCGTAGCGCTTCATGTCGGATCTCGCTGGCTGCAGTTGGCTTGATTATGCAACTGATACGGTTTTTATTCGAGTATCTGCTTCTGTTTGCACGTGCGGCATGCGCCTAACATGCAGTCATCTCAGGAGCAGAATCATGCAAGCGACGACAGCAGCGGCCGGTATGACCCGCAAAGTCATTCCCATCATCCCGTACTCGGTCAGGGGCAGGTACCGCAATCGCAAGACGGCTGTCGTGCTGCTGGCTTACGCCGTGTTTTTTTCGTTGCCGTGGATTACCTGGCGCGGCGCGGCCCGAACGGGCCAGCCATTGCTGTTCGACATTGCCCATTCGCGCTTCCATTTCTTCGACATTGTGCTTTTCCCGCAGGACCTGATGATTTTCGTCGCCGTCATGGTGTTTGCCGCCACTTTCCTTTTCATGTCGGCCGCCTTGTACGGCCGCGTGTTTTGCGGTTTCTTCTGTTTCCAGACGATATGGACCGATGCCTTCAGGGCGATAGAAAAACTGGTGCAGGGCGAGGCGCAAACGCGTATCCGCATGCGCAAGCAGCCCTGGAGCCTGCAACGGCTCGCGAGGATTGCGCTGACCCATGGGCTGTGGCTGGCACTGGCCTTCGCCACTGCCCTCACTTTCACCTTGTATTTCGCCGATGCGCGCACGCTGATCGGCCAGCTGTTCGACGGTCATGCGCCTTTCGTCGCCTACAGCTGCGTCATCGTGCTGACGCTGACCACTTATGTCGCCGCCGGCTTGGCGCGCGATGACATTTGCCGCGTGGCCTGCCCCTACGGCAAATTCCAGAGCGTCATGCAGGATCCGGCGACCAAGACCGTGGTTTACGACGAGGCGCGCGGCGAGCGCAGCCTGGGCAGGATAGCGCCGGACAAGGCCTTGAAGGATGCGGCCGAAAGGGCAGGCAAAGGCTACGGCGACTGCATCGATTGCGGCTACTGCGTGAACGTGTGCCCCACCGGCATCGATATCAGGCAGGGCTTCCAGATCGACTGCATTTCCTGTGGCTTGTGCATAGACGCTTGCGATAACATCATGCACGAGCTGAAGCTGCCGGCCGGACTCATCCGCTTCCGGGAGATGCCGCATGCCGAGACAATGGCCGGCAGCAAGCTCGGGCACCGGTTCAAGAACGAGGAAGGCAACGAGGGCGTGCGCGTGCCCGA
>CBILOJ010000269.1:0-2572 GCA_966238525.1 uncultured Methylophilaceae bacterium
CGGCAAGTTCGGCATTACCTTCAGCTCGAGCTTGATGGACGATGAACGCTACAAGTCGCGGCTTGCCATGCTGATGATGGAGGCCATCAACGGCCAGCGTGGCCCGGTCACCGACGACGACGTGCTGAACGGTTGAACTGAGGACGGCGGCATGATCACGATTCTCTATTTTGCCCGATTGCGTGAAGCGCTCGGCACCAGCGGCGAGGAACTGGAGTTGCCCGCCGAGGTGACGACCGTAGCCGGCCTTATGGCCTGGCTGGCAGCGCGCGACGAGGCCTGGCGGCAGGAATTCGACGGCTGCAAGCCGTTGCGCGCCGCGGTCAATCAAGCTTTGGCCACCAATGGCGCCTTGATCAAGGACGGCGACGAGGTGGCATTTTTCCCGCCCGTGACTGGCGGCTAGAATGGCAGGAGCCGAATTGAACGTACGCGTACAAGTCGAGGATTTCGATGTCAGCGCCGAAATTGCACGGCTGCGCCACGGGCGCGCCGACATCGGTGCCGTCGCGACTTTCATCGGCCTCGTGCGCGATATCAACGAAGGCGCCGACGTTGCCGCCATGACGCTGGAGCATTATCCGGGCATGACGGAAAAGGCGCTGCAGGATATCGTCGACCAGGCAAAATCGCGCTGGGATATTTACGACGCGCTCGTCATCCATCGTATCGGCACTTTGCGCGCCAGCGACCAGATCGTGCTGGTTGCCGTCACCGGCGCCCACCGCGGCGAAGCATTCGCCGCCTGCGAATTCATCATGGACTACCTCAAGACCGAAGCCCCGTTCTGGAAAAAAGAACAGACGGCGCAAGGCGAGCGCTGGGTGGACGCGCGCAACAGCGACGATGCCGCACGCGGGCGCTGGAACGACGATACCTGAGCGAATAAATCGGGATCGCACGGTTTGCAAAACAGGCACATATGTAGGGTTTGCAATCTGAAGATTGCGAACCGCGCCCAAAATGAAAGTGGTGCGCAAACATGAAACCGTTTGCACACCCTACGTTAATCAACAAATCAGGCCGTAGGGTTTGCATCGCAAGATTGCGAACCACATTCAAAAGAAATGGTGCGCAAACATTAAGCCATTTGCACACCCAACGGGAACGGAAAAAATCTGGACGGTCATCACGGCATGGATATGCAGACACGATCATCATCGCTGCCACTTGCGCTAGCTGCGCGCGATCTCGCGCCGACGATCGAGGCCGCTAGCCTCGGGTTCGCCGATACTTCCCACTTGGCGGGACGGCAACAAAACGACGGCTGGATCGGCCAGGCGCCAGCAGAAAAGGCCGCGCGCTTCGGGTTGTCGTTACAGCAGCCGGGGTTTCACCTGCTGGTACTGGGCGAGCCCGGCAGCGGACGTACCTCGCTCATGCGGCAGGCGATGCTGCAGACCGCGGCGCTCCAGTCGGCTGCTTCCGATGTGGTGTATCTCAACAATTTCGAAGCGCCGCAAAAGCCGTTGGCGCTGCATCTGCCAGCCGGTGCGGGTGCAGAACTGCGTAATGGACTGGATCGTCTGGTTCGCCATCTGACCCGCGCAGTGCCGGCATTGCTGCAGGAGTTTTCGCAGCGCTCGCCTGAAGCGGTACAAGATCAGGCGCATGAACAGGAATTGGGCCAGGCATTGGCCGCTCTGCTGGATGAACAACTGGAGCGGCTGAAGCAGGAACTGCGTGCTGAAGTGCTGAGCCGCGATGATTTCTCCGCCTATCTGACTGCGCTGCGGCAGGACGCGCTGGAAAACCTGGTGCTGTACCGGTCCGCTACCGGTGCCGACATGGAGGAGGCACTCGAAGGCTTGCTCGCACGTTATCGCGCCAACCTGCTCGTCGACAACCGCCACCAGCATGGCGCGCCGGTGGTTTACGACGACGATCCGACGCTGCTGTCATTGTTCGGCGGTATCGAAGCCGCAGGTGAGGGCAGCGGCCCCAATCCCGACTATATGCGTCTGCGCGCCGGCAACCTGCTGCGCGCCAGCGGAGGTATGCTCATGTTGCATCTGCGCGACCTGTTGGCCGATGCCCAGAGCGGCGACCAGATACTGGAAAAGTTGCAGCGTTATCTGCGCAATGGCAGCGTGCAGATCGAGGAAGCGGCCGGAGCGTCGAGTCACGGCGCTATCAGCCATACCGCGCCCGACCCGCTGGCTGCGCACGTCAAGCTGATCCTGATCGCCACGCGTGACGATTATTACCGGCTCTACGATGAAACGCCGGATTTCTTCGATTATTTCCGCATCATGGTGGATTTCGCCGAGAGCTTTGCCGTCGACACCGCAACTTGTCAGGCTGTTGCCAGCTATATTGGTACGCGTTGTGCGCATTTCGGCCTCCCGCATTGCGATGCTTCCGCCGTGGCGCTCATGTTGCGTACGATGCAGCGCTGGGTGGAAGACCGCGCCCGCTTCAGCGCCGATTTCGGCCGGCTGCAGGCGCTGCTGCTGGAAAGCGCGGCGATGGCAGCGCAGCACCAGGCGGGACTGATATCGGCGGTCGATGTCGAAGCTGCGCTGACTGCGCGTCACGCCCGGCATCAATATGGCGAACTGCAGCTATGCGA
>CBILOJ010000270.1:0-2527 GCA_966238525.1 uncultured Methylophilaceae bacterium
TCAACGAGGATGTGGTCGCGGCTTCGCAAGGTTTCGGCATGCACCCGCACCGCGATATGGAGATCGTCACCTACATGCTGAAGGGTGCCATTCGCCATCAGGATAGCCTCGGCAACGGCTCCGTGATCAAGGCTGGCGACGTACAGCGCATGACGGCGGGTACCGGCATCGTGCACAGCGAATTCAACGCTTCCGATGCCGAAGATGCCCACTTGCTGCAGATCTGGCTGCTGCCGGAACGCAATAACCTGACGCCTGGTTATGAAGAAAAGCATTTCGACGCCGCGGAAAAACAGGATCGCTGGAAGCTGGTCGCATCACGCGGCGGTATCGGCGGTTCGCTGCATATCAATCAGGACGTCTCGCTCTACGCCAGCGTGATTAGCGCCGGCAGGGTGCTGGATTATGCGATCGAAGCCGGCCGGCATCTCTATCTGCAGGTCGCGCGTGGCCGCTTGCGGCTAGGTGACGTCCTGCTGGAAGCGGGCGATGCCGCCAAGGTCGAGGCGCTCGACGCGATCAAGGTCGAGGCATTGGAAGAGGCTGAAGTATTGCTGTTCGACCTGCCGGCCGCTCCGGTCGTCGATGACATTGTGCACTAATGGAATGAACACTGGCCATGCGCGCATGGCCAGTTTCCATGACGCGTGACGGATGTCATATATCACTCCGGTGGACGCGATTGGCTATCGGTACTTGAATGACGACCATCCAACCCCATCTATTCGAAAATAAGGAAGAACCCATGAAACACTATCTCATCGCGCTTGGCCTGTTGCTGAGCCTGCAAGCCCAAGCCGAGGTCGAGCACTACAAGATCGACAGTGCGCACAGCTTCGCCAACTGGTCCATCCGGCACGTGGCGTCGAAGACCAGCGGCACGTTCAACGATATCCGCGGCGAACTCGCCATCGACCGCAACGATATTGCCAATTCAAAGGTCGATGCAACGATCAGCCTGCTCAGCGTCAACAGCGGTCATGCCAAGCGTGACGAACACATCAAGAAAGCGGAATACCTCGATGTCGGTCATTTCGCCGAGATGCGTTTCGTCAGCACCAAAGTCGTGGCGACCGGCAAGGACGCAGGCACGATCACCGGCCAGCTCACGCTACATGGCGTCACACGGGAGATCACGTTCCCGTTCAAGGTGCTGGGTTTTGGTAACGACCCCTGGGGTGGCTATCGCTCCGGCTTTGAGGCCAAGACCAGCCTGCGCGCCTCCGATTACGGATTCACCTGGCCACTCAAGGCCAACGCGCCAGTAGGTGACGACATCGAGATCACGCTGTTGATCGAAGGCGTGCGCAGCAAGCCCTGATCGGGACTAGAGATTGAAAGCGCTGCGATCAGCACGCAGCGCAAATGCAGATTCATATTCGGATTCAACTTAAACAGGAGACTTACATGGCAAGCGATTTATTCAGCCCTATCAAGATCGGCAGCATCGACCTCAAGAACCGCATCGTCATGGCGCCGCTGACCCGCAACCGCGCAGGCGAGGGTAATGTCCCGCAAGACATGAATGTCACTTACTACGAGCAACGTGCCAGCGCCGGCCTCATCATCACCGAAGCAACGCCGATCTCCGAGATGGGTCATGGCTATCCCGCCACCCCGGGCATCCATACCTCGGCGCAAGTCGCTGGCTGGAAAAAGGTGGTCGACGCCGTACACGCCAAGGGCGGCAAGATCGTCCTCCAACTGTGGCATGTCGGCCGCATCTCGCATCCTTCGCTGCTACCGAACAACGCCTTGCCGGTCGCGCCGTCGGCCATCAAGCCAGCTGGCCAGGCATTCACCTACCAGGGCCTGCAGGATTTCGTCACGCCCCGCGCGCTGGAGACCGATGAACTGCCGGGCATCGTCGCCGAATATGTCGTGGCGACCAAGAACGCGCTCGCCGCAGGTTTTGACGGCGTCGAGATACATGCCGCCAACGGCTATTTGCTCGACCAGTTCCTGCGCGACAGCACCAACAAGCGCACCGATCGTTACGGCGGTGACCTGCAGAACCGCACCCGCCTGCTGCTCGAAGTGACCGAAGCCGTCGTCGCTGTCGCCGGCGCCGACCGCGTTGGTGTGCGCATCTCACCACTCAATCCGTTCAACGATATCAGCGACAGCAACCCCCAAGCACTGTTCAACCATGTCGCATCGGCACTGAGCCCCTACAACCTCGCCTACCTGCATGTGGTTGAGGGCGGTACGCACGGTATCCCGACGCCAGCGTTCGATTTCGTCGAATTGCGCAAGCATTTCAACGGCGCCTACATGGCCAACCTGAGCTACGACAAGGCCCGCGGCAACGCGGCGATCGCCGAAGGTAAGGCCGATCTGATCGCCTATGGTGTACCATTCATCGCCAACCCCGATCTGGTCGAGCGCTTCGCCAAGGATGCACCGCTCAATACGCCTGACCAGGCGACTTTCTACGGCGGCAGCGAAAAGGGGTATATCGATTACCCGACACTTGCGTCTGCTTGAGCCATTTTTCAGAAAAGGACACCCCATTGAATAAACCTGC
>CBILOJ010000271.1:0-2523 GCA_966238525.1 uncultured Methylophilaceae bacterium
CTTATCCGGGCATCTACGACTTCGTCGGCCGGCTGCGGCGATCGCCGCAAGTGCTCGACCGGCTGCAACTCTCCCGATGGTTCGCCGAGCATCCCCAGGGGCGGGCAGTCGTCTATTTCAACCAGAAGAATCCGCGCGACGGCCTGTTGCCTGAATTCCTCCAGGATTACCTGAAACAGGAGGTCGGCGTGGTCGATCGCACGCAATGGGAAACCTGGTGTGGCAGTCACACGCTGCAGTGCGGACGCCCGGCCAACCGCCAGGCAACGAATCGGCAATAGCCAGGGCATCTGACATGATAAAAGTATCCCGCCTTCTCAAGTACGTCCTGCCGGCCTTGCTGATCTTGGTTGCCATCGGCTTCTATCGCGGCTATGGCGATCGCTTGCCGCGTATCCCCTCATCGCCGGACGAGGTCTCGCACATCACCTTCTACGCGGTGGGCGACCAGGGCAAAGCGAACGAGGCACAGAAATCGGTTGCGCGTGCCATGGAAAGCCAGGCAGCGAAGGACGGCGGGCTGGATTTCGCCGTGCTGCTGGGCGATAACTTCTACATCGCCGACAACATGACCACGCAGTCCTCCGCCTGGATGCGTGCGTTCGAAGAGATGTACACCGGGCAATACCTCGATGCCATCCCGTTCTACGCGGTGCTGGGCAACCATGATTACCAGGGCTCGGTACAGGCCGAGCTGGATTATGCCAGCCAGCATCTGGGCTCCAACCGCTGGCGCATGCCGGACCGCCATTACAGCGAGGATTTCGGGCGCGTCAACGGCCGACCGCTGATCCAGATGGTGTTCCTCGATACCAACGACGATCCGCGCAAGGAGGCCGCTTTTCTGCAGCAAGCGTTCTCAAGGGACAGCCACCCACTCTGGCGGATCGTGGTCGGCCATCACCCCATGCGCACCTACGGCAAGCATCACCAGGCGGGCGAGGGCACGAACAATGCCTTGCTTTCCGCCATGCAGGCCGCTAATGTCGATCTCTACATCGCCGCGCATGACCACAACCAGCAGCTCATCGTGCGCCAGGGCGAGCCGATCCATGTCGTCAGCGGTGCCGGCGGCGCCAAGCTTTATGACCTGGAACCGGGTCACCCTGACGCGCGTTTCGGGCTTTCGGCGCATGGCTTCCTGCGCGTCGCGGTCGATGCCAAGCGCCTCAGCATCCGTTTCCTGGATACGGATGACCGGTTGCAGGCGGCTTTTTACATGGACAGGGATTGCACCGCAGGCGTGGAAACCTGCCTGAAAGAGGACGATGCACGCTGAATCGATGAATCGACACCGCTGGCTGCTCGCGGCCAGCGTCTTGCTGGCCTGTATCCTGATCTTGTGGGGACTGGGCAGCCTGCCTTTATTGTCCTACAACGAGGCCCGGCGCGCGCTATCCACCGCAGCCATGTTCCAAAGCGGTGACTGGCTACTGCCGCGCCTCAATGGTGAGCTCTACCTCACCAAGCCGCCCTTGTTCTACTGGCTGCAAGCGAGCGCATCGCTGGTCGCCGGCAGCGTCAATGAATGGACCTTGCGCCTGCCTTCGGCGCTGGCGGCCGCGGCGACTGCCGTCCTCGCCTATCGCTTCGCCCGTCGGCATTACGGTATCTGGGCCGCCTTGTTCACCCTGCAACTGCTACTGGCCAACGCCGGCTTCGCCCTGTTCGCCCGCCGTGCCGAGATCGAGATGCTGCTGGCGGCCTTGTGCTTCACCTCGTTGCTGGCCGCGCTGCACTACGTGATGGATGGCGGCCGTCGCGCCTGGCTGTGGCTGAGCTATGGCCTGCTGGGCCTCGGCGTCTTGACCAAGGGGCCACTGGTATTGATCTTCGTCACCTTGCCGCTACTGGTGCTGGCGTGTTTCCGTCGTGACGATCGCACCTGGCAAGCGCTGCGTGACCCCTGGGGCTGGCTGATCTTCCTGGCAGTGGGAGGTTCCTGGTTCCTCGCGGTGACCTGGCAGGAGGGCATGGACATCTGGCGCACGACCATTCGTCACGACATGCTGGGCAAGATGTACGGCCATGCCGGCGAGCCTTTCTATAATTATTTTCTGTGGTTCCTGTCGGATTTCTTCCCGGCCAGCCTGCTGATCTTCGTCGCGCCGGTGGCGACCTGGCGCAAGTGGCGCGCAGCCTCAAACGCGATCCTGCCCGTGGCGCTGGCGATCGCGTTGCCATTCGTGCTCTATACCCTGTTCAGCGACAAGCATGCCAAGTACCTGTTGCCGGTGTATCCCTGGATCGCCATCCTGCTAGGCAGACGCCTGGCCGAATTGTGCGAGGCGGTCGGTGCACGCTGGCGAGGCATGCTCATGGCTTCGAGCCTGCTGCTACTCGCCGGCTATGCCGGTTTTTATGCTGCGGCCGAAGCGCGGGTGTTCGATTACCGCTACAGCGCCTTGCGCGCCTTCGAGACCTGGCACCAGGCCCATCGTGCATGGCCCTTGTATGGTTACCGCCACGTGGACGAGCGTTTGCTGTATTACGCCCGGCAGCAGATCCCGCTGCTTGACGATG
>CBILOJ010000272.1:0-2488 GCA_966238525.1 uncultured Methylophilaceae bacterium
GCACACAGCGTTATCCAGAACCATCCCTACCACCGTGAGTGAAGGCGAAACGCGCGCACTGGTCTGGTTCCGTCGCGATCTGCGCGACTATGACCATGCCGCGCTGTATCACGCGCTGAAAGCGGCCGACCGCGTCTACTGCGCTTTCGTCTTCGATACCGACATTCTCAAGCGGCTGGCCGACAAGGCCGATCGTCGCGTTGAATTCATCCACGATAGCGTCGCCGAGCTCAAAGCTGCATTAATGGCCGCCGGCGGCGACCTGATCGTCATGCACGGCGCTGCCCGCCATGAACTCCCGCGGCTGGCGCAATCGCTGGCGGTAGATGCCGTCTACAGCAACCGCGACTATGAACCCGACGCCGTGGCACGCGACGCGCAAGTGGCGGGCGCCCTGCACTTGCACGGCATCGATTTCCTGCAATTCAAGGACCAGGTCATTTTCGAACAGGATGAAATCCTGACCGGCGCCGGCCGGCCATTCGCCGTGTTCACGCCCTACAAGAACGCCTGGCTCAGGAAGGTCGACGATTTCTTCCTCAAACCCTATCCGGTCGACCGCTACCTGAGCTCTTTGGCACGCTACGGCGACAACGTCATGCCGTCTCTTGAGGAACTGGGCTTCGTACGCAGCAATCTGCACGAGCTCGGCATTCGAGCCGGCATGGGCGGCGGCCTGTGGCTGTTCGAGGATTTCCTCGGCCGCATCAACCGCTATCGCGAGGCCCGCGATTTTCCCACGATCAAGGGACCATCCTATCTTTCCGTGCACTTGCGCTTCGGCACCGTCTCCATTCGCCATCTGGCGCGCACTGCATATCGCATCGAAGGCAGCGGCGCCGAAACCTGGCTTAGCGAGCTCATCTGGCGCGACTTCTATTTCCAGGTATTGCACCACCACCCGCAGGTGGCCGCAGGCCATGCCTTCCTGGCCAAATACGAAAACCTGCGCTTCGCCAACGACGAGCAGCTGTTCCGTGCCTGGTGCGAGGCGCGTACCGGCTATCCGCTGATTGACGCCGCCATGCGCCAGCTCAACCAGACCGGCTACATGCACAACCGATTGCGCATGGTGGCGGCAAGCTTCCTGGTCAAGGACCTGCTCATCGACTGGCGCCGCGGCGAGCAATATTTTGCCGAAAAACTGATCGACTTCGATCTCGCCGCCAACAACGGCGGCTGGCAATGGGCGGCCTCGACCGGTTGCGATGCGCAACCGTGGTTCCGCATCTTCAACCCGATCACGCAGTCGCAGAAATTCGACGCGCAAGGCCAGTTCATCCGTCGCTACGTGCCCGAACTCGCGGCCTGCTCCGATCGCGAAATCCACGCCCCCTGGCTGATACCGGCCGAGCGCCAGCAGGCACTAGGAATCGACATCGGCCGCGATTATCCGCTACCCGTGGTCGACCATGCCATGCGCCGCCAGCAAGCGCTCGAAATGTACGAAAGCATGGGCAAAGACGTCTAGCCGCTTGCCTTTTTGCCTGACAGGACTTATCTATAAGGCATGAGCGCCAAGTCCGAACTGCACGTGTCCGACGATTTCCATGTCCTGACCCTGGGGCATTCCACGCGGCCGCTGGCCGAATTCGCCGCACTGCTGCAAGGCCATCACGTGGCGCGCCTGATCGATATACGCACGGTGCCGCGCTCGCGCCACAATCCGCAGTTCAACCGCGAAACGCTGCCGGATTCGCTGCAAACCTATGGCATCGCCTACAGCCACTTCCCCGGTCTCGGCGGTTTGCGACCCAAGCGCAAGGATTCGATCAACATGGCCTGGCGCAACGCCTCGTTCCGCGCCTACGCCGATTACATGCAGACCGATGAATTCGCCCGCAGCCTGAATGAAATGCTGGAGATCGCCGCCCGCGAGCAGGTCGCACTGATGTGCGCGGAAGCGGTGCCATGGCGCTGCCACCGTTCGCTGGTGGCCGACGCCCTCCTCGCACGTGGTATTGCAGCGCTCGAAATCACCAGTCCCGAGCGCAGCCAACCGCACAAACTGACGCCGTTCGCCCAGGTGGAAGGCACACGGGTAACTTACCCGGCGCCGGCGACGCAGCCGGTCAACGGCGAGCTGTTCTGAAAAGCGGCGGGCTGGCGTGACACAAACCCTATACCCTGACATGGACACGCTGCTTACCGCGGTGCGCGGGTGTCGCGCCTGTGAACCGATGCTGCCGCTGGGCCCGCGACCGGTGCTGCGCGCGAGCGTGACAGCGCGCATCCTCATCGTCGGCCAGGCACCGGGCAGCAAGGTGCACGCTTCCGGCATTCCCTGGGACGATGCCAGCGGCGATCGCTTACGGGCATGGATGGGCGTGGGCAAAGACGTGTTTTACGATGAGGCGAACATTGCCATCGTCCCCATGGGCTACTGCTACCCGGGACGCGGCAAAGGCGGCGACAATCCGCCGCGCTCCGAATGCGCGCAGCTATGGCTGGACCAGTTGCTGCAGAAAATGCCGCAGATCGCGCTGAC
>CBILOJ010000273.1:0-2472 GCA_966238525.1 uncultured Methylophilaceae bacterium
GCATAAAACCCATGTCCAGCATGCGGTCGGCTTCGTCCAGGATCAGCATCTGCAGGCGCGACAAATCGATACGGCCGCGTTCCATGTGGTCGAGCAGGCGGCCCGGCGTCGCCACCAGGATGTCGAGCGGCTGACTCAGCAGCTTGTTCTGCAGCGGATAGGGCATGCCACCGACGATGCTGACGCAACGCGCGCGCATGTGTTTGCCGTATTTACGCGCAGCATCGTTGACTTGCGCCGCCAGTTCGCGTGTGGGCGTCAGTACCAGGATGCGCGGACCGCGGCTACGCGACGGGTGCGGTGTCGCCAGCAGGTTGAGCGCGGGCAGGGTAAAGGCAGCGGTCTTGCCGGTGCCGGTTTGGGCCGAGGCCATGAGGTCGTGGCCGGCCATGACTTCCGGAATGGCTTGCGCCTGGATCGGCGTAGGCTCGGTGTAGCCGGATTCTTCGATGGCGCGCAGGATGGCAGGATGCAGGTTCAGGTTTGCAAAAGACAAGTTGATTCCTTAATTCTATAGGTGTAGCAAAGGGCGCAGGCAGGTGCGGTCATGCGGGCGAATTCTTGAATTCGCGGGCATTGCCATGCTTTAAAGCATGACGCGCAATACGCTAGGAATAATTCGTAGACATACTTACCGGCGCACGGGCATAGCCACTAACCGGTAACTAAAAACAACGAAGCCGCAAAAATGCATGGGCTTGGCGGGGCTAGGGCGATGAATTTTCTGGCGGATCGCTCAATGGCGACCGATCCAACCTGCTGCGCAGTATACGCACTAATGTCGCGAAGTCAAAGCATTTGTGCGGCCGATTCGACGAACGCACAGGACGCGTGGCGGAAGTGTGTTAAAATCGCGCCCTTTTTACTAAAAGAAGCTCCCATGTCGCGCGCACTCCGAAATATCGCCATCATCGCCCACGTCGATCACGGTAAAACCACCACGGTCGACAAGCTGCTGCAGCAGGCCGGCACCTTTGCCGCCCACCAGCAGGTTACCGAACGCGTGATGGATTCCAACGATCTGGAAAAGGAACGCGGCATTACCATTCTGGCCAAGAATACGGCCGTCAATTACGAAGGCACCCACATCAACATCGTTGATACGCCGGGTCACGCCGACTTCGGCGGCGAGGTCGAGCGCGTGCTGGGCATGGTGGATGGCGTGGTGCTGCTGGTCGATGCGGTCGAAGGGCCGATGCCGCAAACGCGTTTCGTCACCAAGAAGGCGCTTGCGCTAGGCCTGCGCCCCATCGTCGTCATCAACAAGGTCGATCGCCCCGGTGCGCGCTGCGACTGGGTCATCAACCAGACCTTCGACCTGTTTGCCAATCTCGGTGCTACCGACGAGCAGCTCGATTTCCCTGTGGTTTACGCTTCGTCGCTGAACGGTTACGCCACGCTCGATCTGGACAAGCCTTCCGAAAACATGCGGCCGCTGTTCGAGACCATCCTGAGCCATGTGCAGCCGCCTGAAGGTAATCCCGATGCGCCGTTGCAATTGCAGATTTCGGCGCTGGATTATTCCAGCTACACCGGCCGTCTCGGCGTCGGCCGCGTGCGTAACGGCCGCATCAAGCCGAATCAGCCCGTCACCGTCATGCAGGGCGACAAGATGATCGGCCAGGGCAAGATCAACCAGGTGCTGGGCTTCCGTGGCCTGGAGCGCGTGGCGGTCGAGCAGGCCGAAGCCGGCGACATCATCATCATTTCCGGTATCGACGACATAGGTATCGGCTTCACCATCGCCGATCGCGAGAATCCGGTCGGCCTGGCGATCCTGGGCGTCGACGAGCCGACCTTGACCATGGATTTCATGGTCAACACCTCGCCGCTGGCCGGTACCGAAGGCAAATTCGTCACCAGTCGTCAGATCCGCGATCGCCTCAGCAAGGAATTGCTGACCAACGTCGCGCTGCGCGTTGAGGACACGCAGGATGCCGACGTATTCCGTGTTTCCGGTCGTGGCGAACTGCACCTGACCATCCTGCTTGAAAACATGCGGCGCGAAGGTTTTGAAATGGCCGTGGGCAAGCCGCGCGTGGTATTCCGCGAAGTCGGCGGCGAGCGTCACGAGCCCTATGAAACCCTGACCGTCGACCTCGAGGACGATTGCCAGGGCGCGGTCATGGAAGAGCTGGGCCGCCGCCGCGGCGAGCTTACCAATATGGAATCCGACGGTAACGGCCGGACACGACTCGAGTATCGTATTCCGGCACGCGGCCTGATCGGCTTCCAGAGTGAATTCCTTACCATGACGCGCGGTACCGGCCTCATGGCGCACATCTTCGACGACTACGGACCGATGAAGGCCGACATGCCGGGCCGGCGCAATGGCGTGCTGATTTCGTCCGAGCAGGGCGAGGCGGTGGCCTACGCGTTGTGGAAGCTGCAGGATCGCGGCCGCATGTTCGTCAGCCCTGGCGACAAGCTGTACGAAGGCATGGTCATCGGCATACACAGCCGCGACAACGA
>CBILOJ010000274.1:0-2470 GCA_966238525.1 uncultured Methylophilaceae bacterium
ACCGAATCCTACAAGTCGCTGACCGAGGCGCTGATCCACGCCGGCATCCATACCGGTGCCAAGGTGCGCATCCATTACATGGATTCCGAGGACATCGAGAAGGACGGCACGGGTGCGCTCGAGAAAATGGACGCCATCCTCGTGCCGGGCGGTTTCGGCAAGCGCGGCACCGAAGGCAAGATTGGCGCCATCCGCTATGCACGCGAAAGCAAAACGCCTTACCTCGGCATCTGTCTCGGCATGCAACTGGCCGTCATCGAATTCGCGCGCAACGTCGCCAAGCTCGACGATGCCAACAGCACCGAATTTAATCCGCAGGGGCCAAACCCCGTGGTCGGCCTGATCACCGAATGGCAGGACGCCTCCGGCAAGGTGGAAACGCGCGACGCCGATTCCGACCTCGGCGGCACCATGCGCCTGGGCGCGCAGCGTTGCCCGATCAAGCCCGACACGCTGGCGGCACGTATCTATGGCGATGAAGTCAACGAACGCCATCGCCACCGTTATGAAGTCAACAATCATTACGTCGATCGCCTCGAAAAGGCCGGCCTCGTCATTTCGGCTCGCACGCCGACCGAGGAGCTGTGCGAGATGATCGAGCTGCCGCCGGATGTGCACCCATGGTTCGTCGCCAGCCAGTTCCACCCGGAGTTCACCTCCAACCCGCGCAGTGGTCATCCGCTGTTCAAGGCTTATGTGGAAGCGGCGCTGAAACAGAAGTCGCGGTGATTGGGTTACTGGCCGCGTGATGTACGCGGATGAACGCGGATTGAAATCAAAAAGGGTGACTTGCCGTCATTCCAGCGCAAGCTGGAATCCAGGGTTTCGAATGACCGGGATGCTGGAATGAACAAGGCTGATCTGGTTTTTATATCCGATGAGGTAGAGGTATTGGTTACGTTGTAGTGGATCCCAGCTTTCGCTGGGATGACGAAGGTGGGAGTGAGGCTATAAGCAATTAACGGACTTGGGCTGCAATACCGGTTCCTCTCATCCGTCATTCCAGCAAGCTGACGGACTAACCTGTCGTCATTCCAGCGCAAGCTGGAATCCAGGGGTTGAATTGACCGCAGATACACGCGGATGAACGCGAATTGAAACAAGAGGAAGTTGGCTCGGATAATTGTTGCCGTCGTATGATGGTTTGCCATTCGACCAACGGGAGAAATCCAGCTTTTATTTAAGATTCCTCATTGCATTCGGAATGACAAATATGGCATTACCGTCATTCCAGCGAATGCTGGAATCCAGGGTTAGAAATCGTCCCGGACGCTGGAATGAAAGGCGGGTCTGGTTTTAGACCCGATTGGAATACTGGTTACGCTGTAGTGGATCCCAGCTTTCGCTGGGATGACGTCGGTGGGAAGGGGTTGTTGGCAATTAGCTGGCTTGGATTGCAAGACCAGCCCCTCTGGCCCGTCATTCCAGCGAAAGCTGGAATCCACGGTTTTGGCGTTTATCGCGGCAAATATAAGGTTTTAACTATGAAATTATGTGGTTTTGAAGTCGGCCTCGATCAGCCTTTGTTCCTGATCGCCGGCCCGTGCGTCATTGAATCAAAACAGATGGCATTGGATACGGCGGGTCAGCTCAAGGAGATGGCGGCGGCACTCGGCATCAACTTCATCTACAAGTCGTCTTACGACAAGGCCAATCGCAGTTCGAACAAGACCTTCCGCGGCTTCGGCGTCAGTGAAGGCCTGAAGATCCTCGACGAGGTGCGTAGCCAGATCGGCGTGCCTATCCTGACCGACGTGCATACCGAGGAACAGGTGCCCGAAGTCGCGGCCGTGGTCGATGTACTGCAGACGCCGGCCTTCCTCTGCCGCCAGACCGATTTCATTACCGCCTGCGCCGCCTCGGGCAAGCCGGTCAACATCAAGAAGGGCCAGTTCCTGGCGCCCGGCGACATGAAGAATGTGGTGCAGAAAGCGAAGGAAGCCAACGGCGGCGCGGACACCATCATGGTCTGCGAACGCGGCGCCTCGTTCGGCTACAATACCCTGGTTTCCGACATGCGCGGCCTCGCCATCATGCGCGAAACCAATTGCCCGGTGGTGTTCGACGCCACGCACTCGGTGCAGCAGCCCGGCGGGCAGGGCGACAAGAGCGGCGGCCAGCGCGAGCACGTGCCGGTACTGGCGCGCGCAGCGGTCGCCAGCGGCATCGCCGGAATTTTCATGGAGACCCATCCCGATCCGGCCAAGGCCTTGTCGGACGGCCCCAATGCCTGGCCGTTGGGACGCATGCAGGAGCTGCTCACGGTGCTGGTCGAAATGGACAAATTGGTGAAAAAGGCCGGGTTTATTGAACAAACCCTTTAGTCATCGCCGCAGATAAACACGGATGCACGCCGATGGTTTTTATCGAGTTATCTGTGTTCATCCGCGTTTATCCGCGGCTAATTCAAGGTTTTAATTAAGGAAAATAGCATGAGCGCCATCGTAGACATCATCGCCCGCGAAATCAT
>CBILOJ010000275.1:0-2445 GCA_966238525.1 uncultured Methylophilaceae bacterium
GCCGCCGCCGAGGTCATGCGTGAACTGGCCTCGCGCGTCCACGTCACAGACGATAAGCATTTGATCGACACCTGCGGCACCGGTGGTGACGGCAGCCAGACCTTCAACGTTTCGACCGCCGCCGCTTTCGTCGCTGCGGCGGCCGGCGCGCGCGTGGCCAAGCATGGCGGCCGTTCGGTTTCCTCGACCTGCGGCAGTGCCGACGTGCTGGAAGCGCTCGGCGTACAGGTCAATCTGTCTCCGGAGCGCGTGGCGCAGTGCGTGGATGAAATCGGTATCGGTTTCATGTTCGCGCCCAACCATCACAGCGCCATGATGCATGCCGTGCCCGTACGGCGCGAACTCGGCGTACGCACGCTGTTCAACCTGCTGGGGCCGCTAACCAACCCGGCCGGCGCCAAACGCCAGGTCATGGGCGTGTTTCACCGCGATCTTACGGGCTTGCTGGTGCGCGTGCTGCAGAGTCTGGGCAGCGAGCATGTCATGGTGGTGCATGGCGCCGACGGCATGGATGAGATCTCGTTTACCGGCGACACCTACGTTGCCGAGCTCAAGGACGGCGAAGTGCGCGAATACGTGCTGAATCCGCAGCAGCTCGGGATGCCGTTGCATGACGTACGCAGCATCCGTATCGCGGATGCTACGCAATCGGCACGCATGGTCGAGGCCGTACTTGGCGGCGAGCATATTCCGGCACGTGATATCGTGCTGCTCAATGCCGGCGCCGCCATTTATATTGCCGGCAAGGCGCACGATTTGACGCAAGGCATGGCGTATGCGGCCGAAGCCATAGACAGCGGTGGCGCCAAGCGAAAACTACAGCAACTGGCTGCATATACGCAGCAGCATTGATTACTGCCTATGTCCGACATTCTCGAAAAAATCCTTACGACCAAACGCAGCGAAATCATCGCAGCGCTAAGTGAAATGCCACTGGCCGAAATGCAGGCTCGGGCGCAAGCCATGGAGCCGCCGCGTGATTTCGTCGCGGCGCTACGCGGCAAGATCGCCGCCGGCGCTGCGGCCGTCATCGCCGAGATCAAGAAGGCAAGCCCGTCTAAGGGCGTGATCCGTGCCGACTTCCGTCCGGCCGAAATTGCGGCGAGCTACGAACAAGGCGGCGCGGCCTGTCTGTCGGTGCTGACCGACGCGCAGTATTTCCAGGGCGATCCGCAATACCTGCAGCAAGCACGTGCCGCTTGCAATCTGCCCGTGCTACGCAAGGATTTCATGATCGATCCGTATCAGGTATATGAAGCGCGCGCCATGGGGGCCGATTGCATCCTGCTGATCGTCGCCGCGCTCGAGCTGCCGCAGATGCGCGAGCTGGAGCGAATTGCGCATGGCCTTGGCATGGCCGTGCTGGTGGAAGTGCACGACGGCGCCGAGCTCGAACTCGCCTTGCAGCTCGAAACACCGCTACTCGGCATCAATAATCGTAATCTGCGCACCTTCGACGTGACGCTGGATACCACACTAGGCCTGCTGTCGCGCATTCCGCCGCAGCGCATCGTCGTCACTGAAAGCGGCATCTTTACGGCGCAGGACGTCATGCGCATGCGCAACAACGGCGTCCATGCTTTCCTCGTCGGCGAGGCATTCATGCGTGCGCCCGAACCCGGCGCCGAGTTGGCCCGGGTTTTCGCCCAGGAGTTTTCATGAGCAATACCACTGCAAAATCTGCTTACGGCCAATTTCCGGCAGCGCGCCCACGTCGGATGCGCCATGATGCCTTTTCGCGCCGGCTCATGCGCGAGCACGTGCTTACTACGGACGATCTCATCTATCCGGTTTTCGTGCTGGAAGGCGAGAGCAAGACCGAAGCCGTGGCTTCGATGCCAGGGGTGCAGCGGCAAAGCCTGGACGGTCTGCTGCATACGGCGGAAGAATGCCTGAAACTCGGCATTCCGGCGCTGGCGCTGTTCCCGGTGGTCGAGCAGGACGGCAAGAGCCTGGACGCCAAGGAGGCCTGGAACGGCGAAGGCCTGGTGCCGCGCACTGTACGCGCGCTCAAACATCGCTTTCCCGAGCTCGGCGTGATTACCGATGTCGCCTTAGACCCGTATACCACGCATGGCCAGGATGGCCTCATCGACGACCGCGGCTATGTGCTCAACGATGAAACCGTGGCCGCGCTGGTGCGCCAGGCCTTGTGTCATGCCGATGCCGGTGTCGACATCGTGGCGCCTTCCGACATGATGGACGGCCGTATCGGCGCGATTCGCGAAGCACTGGAGACGGCAGGCCACATCCATACGCGCATCATGGCTTATTCGGCCAAGTACGCTTCAGCTTTCTACGGCCCGTTCCGTGATGCTGTCGGTTCGGCCGCCAACCTGGGCAAGGGCAGCAAGGCCACCTATCAGATGGATCCGGCCAACAGTGACGAGGCCTTGCGCGAGGTCGCGCTCGATCTGGCCGAGGGTGCGGACATGGTCATGGTCA
>CBILOJ010000276.1:0-2442 GCA_966238525.1 uncultured Methylophilaceae bacterium
CTGCGCAGCGCCGACTGGCTGCCGCGCAGCGTACGCAAGAACATGCGCGACGTCGAAAGCGCGATCCACGCGCTGGAGCAGGAATTGAGCCGGCCGCCGACCGAAGGCGAAGTGGCCAAACAGCTCAAGCTGTCGCTGACCGACTATCACGAAATGCTCGGCGACTGCAGCGGCCACCAGCTCGTCTATTACGAAGATTTCGGCGAAGACGGCGACGACAATTTCCTCGACCGCTATGCGCAAAGCAGCGGCGAAGACCCGCTGCAGGCGCTGCTGTCCGACAATTTCCGCGAGTCGCTGATTGAATCGATCGAAGCCCTGCCCGAGCGCGAAAAGCTGCTCATGAGCCTGTATTACGAGCAGGACCTCAACCTCAAGGAAATCGGCGCCGTTCTCAACGTATCGGAATCGCGCGTCTGCCAATTGCACAGCCAGGCCGTGGCCCGGCTGCGCGCCTACATGAAAGAGCAGTTATGGACTGGGGTAGTCTAGCCGGCCTCGCCATCGCGCTGGCCGGCATCGTGCTCGGCCAGGCACTGGAAGGCGGCAGCATGAGTTCGCTGCTGCAGCCGGCGGCATTCGTCATCGTCGTCTTCGGCACCTTCGGCGCCGTGCTGCTGCAAGCCAAGCTCGCCAACTTCGTGCGCGGACTGCGCATGCTGCGCCTGGTGTTTCGTCCGCCCGAGGACGACCGCCACGCGCTGATCGCCAGCTTCAACGCCTGGAGCACCATCGTGCGCCGCGACGGCGTGCTACGATTGGAGGATTACTTCAGCCGCGAACGCGATCCCTTCGTGCGCAAGGGCCTGCGCCTGCTGATTGACGGCACCGCCGCCAACAAGCTGCGTGAAATCTGCGCCATCGACCTCGAACGCTACGAAGACATCCAGCGCGATTCGGCCAAGATCTGGAACGCCGCCGGCGGCTATTCGCCCACGGTGGGCATTCTCGGCGCCGTGCTCGGCCTGATCCACGTCATGGAAAACCTGTCCGATCCCGAACTGCTCGGCAGCGGCATTGCCGTCGCTTTCGTCGCCACCATCTATGGCGTCGGCCTCGCCAATCTCGTCTTCCTGCCCATCTACAACAAGCTGAAAATGTTGATCGACATGGAAGTCGCGCGTCGCGAAATGGTGCTCGAAGCGCTGATGGCGATCGCCAACAATGAACACCCACGCCTGATCGAGGAACGCATGCAGGCGCATCTCCGGTAACTCATGGCATTACGACGCAGAAAACGCTACCAGGAAGAAGAGGAAAACCACGAGCGCTGGCTCGTTTCCTACGCCGACTTCATCACGCTGCTGTTCGCCTTTTTCGTGGTGATGTACGCCGTTTCGTCGGTCAACCAGATCAAGTACCGCGAAGTCACGCAGGCGCTCGGCAGCGCCTTCGGCAACCGCTTGCCGCTCAACGGCCAGACCCGGCGCGATGACCCGCCGCCACCGATCAAGAATACCCAGCCCAACATCATCCCGCCGCTGCCGCTGAACCGGCTCAAGAACGCCAGCATGCGCCAGGAACAGGAACGCATGATCGCCACCGCGCAGGATCTGGCCAAAGTGCTCGCCCCGCTCATCGAGGACGGCACCATCCGCATCCTGCAGACCAATGACGGCGTGCGCATCGATATCAAGGACAGCCTGCTTTTCACCCCCGGCTCCGCCGAGCTGTCCGCAGCGGCGCAAGGGCCATTGACGCAGATCGCGCAGATCCTCGCCGAAGACCCGCACGTCATTCAGGTGGAAGGCCATACCGACAACATCCCCATCCACAACGCCAGCTTCTATTCCAACTGGGAGCTGTCGGCCGTGCGCGCCAGCACCGTGGTACGACTGCTGGCGGAAAACGGCATCGCGGAACATCGCCTGAGCGCGACCGGATTCGGAGATGCACGGCCGGTGGCGGAAAACGATACGATGGAAGGCCGGGCGAAGAACCGGCGCGTGTCGGTAATGCTGCTCTATCGGGCGCAGGGTCAGGGAGATGTGGAGTTGGGAGAGATCAAGCCACAGAAATAAGCGGAGGATTTCGACTTATCTCAGTGCCGATCAAAGCCACTGGGCAAGTGAACCTCCTTACCTGGGCTACGCTTTTCCCCTGTCTCGATTAGGACCGGATCACCTGCTGGGTTTAAACTTGAGCCATGACCATAGCAAAAGTGCTCACCGTATTACGAGGCCCCGTTCAGCCCTTGGGCCATACCACCAGCGGCATCGACAAACACCCGACACAAGAGCCGGTCAAGGTGGATATTCTTGGACTGGCCGGCGACGCACAAGCCGACCTCCGCAATCATGGCGGCGAATTCAAGGCCGTGCACTGCTACTCCTGGTCGCATTACTCCGCCTGGCGCAAGGAACTGCCCCCTAATCCCCTGCTCGACGCCCCGGGCGCCTTCGGCGAGAACCTGAGCCTGGACGGACTCGACGAAACCACGGT
>CBILOJ010000277.1:0-2420 GCA_966238525.1 uncultured Methylophilaceae bacterium
GCAGTGAAACCACGCGCGATGGATTGATGCCGAATTCGGAACCGACGAACAGCGCGGCAATCACAACGCAGACCAGCAGTGCTGCCAATGTGCTGAGGCTGATCGCCCAGTGCACCCAACGCGAGCGGCGCAGCAAGGTGATCATTTCCTCGATTTCCGGCTCATTGCGGTCAGCAATATGGCTCAGGACACGGAAGCGATCGACCACGCGCGCGAGTCGGTTGGCCATGACGGCGAGCAGTGCGCCGATGCCGGTCAACAGAAAGGCTGGCGCCACCACGAGCTGAATGGCATAGGCTACGCTGAGCACGCCTACAGGATCCTGCATATTTCCCCCTTAGGAATTATTGTTTTTGTATTGCGATCAGACCACGAACTGGGCGACGCCGTCGCGGAATGACCAATCGATGTCATGATTTTCGGTGATGGTGATCAGCACATTCTCGGGCGGAATGCCGGGATCGGCCGCCAGCTTTTCCACTACCCGTTGATAGAATGCCTGCTTGGATTTATTTGAACGCCCGGCCCGCATCACCAGATGCATGACGACGCGATCACCCTGGCACGCCTGTAATTCCAGGCATTCTGGCGCCAGCTCATGAATGACCTGGTAGCGATCGTCCGCCGGAAAGCCCATGGTCTCGATAACGGCGGCATTGACGCCGTCGGCAACTGCCTTGACATAGGCGGGCGATTTTCCCTTGAGAATGGAAATGGTGACCAGCGGCATGTATGTCTCCTCATTGCTGAGATGGGTGATGTTGCAGCGGCCAGCGCTGTTGCTTGTACGCAGGCCAGGCGCATCAAACGATGCGCTCAAGTTTGGCATAAAGCGCAGCCGTTTTGTAGCCGCTCGGCGCTCATGGGACCAGGCGGCATGAGGTATAATCTTAGCTTATACGATATGACATACGCATGATCAATCTCATCACTCTTATCTTCGCCGGCGGCTCGTTTTTGCTGCTGCTTTGGCTGGCTTTGCGCACCGCACAGAAAACCGATGGCACGCACGCATTGCTGCTGCAGCTCGAGGAAAAGCATCGCGCCATGCTGCGCGATCTGCACGACGGTCTCAACAAACTTGGTGACCGTCTGCAGGCCTTGGCGACCGAAAACAGCGACCGTTTGCGTACGGCAGTGGCGCAGGAACTCAAGGAAACGCGTGACGCCATGCAGGCACTGCAGCTGACGCAGACGCAGAATCTCGCCGCCATGCGCGAGAGCGTGCTGGAAAAGCTGCACACGACGCTGGCGGAGCAGGGCAAGGCCGAGCAGGAGCTGATCCAGGCCACCATGCGTCATGCGACCTTGCAGCTCACGACCAGCATGGAAGCGCTGACCAAGGCCGTCGACGGCCGGCTGGAGCAGATCGGCGGCAAGGTGTCCGAGCGGCTCGACGAAGGCTTCAAGAAGACCAACGATACCTTCGTGCGCGTCATGGAGCGGCTTGCTACCATCGACGAGGCGCAGAAGAAGATCGACGGCCTGACCAGCAACGTGGTCAGCCTGCAGGAGTTGCTCGGCGACAAGCGCTCGCGTGGCGCCTTCGGCGAAGTGCAATTGGAAGCCCTGGTGCGCAACGTGCTGCCGGTGTCGGCCTACGCCATGCAGCACTGCTTCGACAACGGCACGCGCGTCGATTGCGCGCTGTTCCTGCCCGAACCCACCGGCCTGGTGGCGGTCGATTCCAAGTTCCCGCTGGAAAATTATCATCGCATGCTCGAAACAGGCCTGGCCGAAACCGAGCGCGCGGCGGCGCAACGGCTGTTCAAGGCTGATGTCAGAAAACATGTGGACGACATCGCCGGCAAATACATCATCGCCAATGTCACCTCCGATGGCGCCGTCATGTTCATCCCGGCCGAGGCCGTATTTGCCGAAATCCATGCCTACCATCCCGACATCGTCACCTATGCGATGACCAAGCGCGTCTGGATGGTGTCGCCGACGACGCTGATGGCGGTGCTCAATACCGCGCGCGCCGTGCTCAAGGACGTGGAAACGCGCAAGCAGGTGCATATCATCAAGGATGAGCTCGGCAAGCTGGGCAAGGAATTCGGCCGCTTCGATGCGCGCATGAAGAAACTGGCTGACCACATCCGCCAAGCGCACGAGGATGCGCTCGATGTGCACACCACGAGCCAGAAGATTTCGAAGCGCTTCGCCCAGATCGAGCGCGTGGAGCTGGCGGGCCAACCGCAAGCCGCGCTCGGGCTCGAAGCGGATAATGACGAGGATTGACGGAAGCGATGACGGAAAATTCGATGGAAGACGATAGTGCGCTGATCATGCTGGTACAGCATTACGCCGGCAAGTTCGGCATTACCTTCAGCTCGAGCTTGATGGACGATGAACGCTACAAATCCCGGCTCGCCATGCTGATGATGGAAGCCATCAACGGCCAGCGCGGACCGGTCACC
>CBILOJ010000278.1:0-2420 GCA_966238525.1 uncultured Methylophilaceae bacterium
TTCCGGCATGGCGAGACCGGTGACCTTGCCTGCCTTGGCGCCGGCAATTGCTGCGACTGCCTTGCCAGCACCTGCCTGCTCGCCGTAGCTCACGCGGTAAATCACGCCGTTGTAGTCATCCGATACCAGCAACGAACCGTCGGGCAGCTGCAGCACGTCGGTGGGCCGGCCCCAGGCTTCGCCGTTGTCCAGCCAGCCGGTGATGAAGGGCTCGGTGCCGACGACTTCATGCTTGTCGTTGAACTTGACGCGCATCAGCCGGTAGCCGTCCGCCTTGCTGCGGTTCCAGGAACCGTGCTCGGCGACGATGGCATCGTTGCGATACTCGGCTGGGAACTGCTTGCCGGTGTAGAACTTGAAGCCGAGATTGGCGGTATGCGCAGGGAATTCGGCCGCAGGCAGCGTGGTCTGCTGCGGTGGCGTCTTGTCCTTCCAGTCCTTCTGGCGCGCATCGCCGCCGGCGAAGTACGGGAAGCCGAAGTGCATGCCAGCCTTGGGCGCGGCATTGAATTCGTCGTGCGGGATATCGTCGCCCATCATGTCGACGCCGTTATCGGTGAAGTACAGCGTGCCGGTGCCAGGCTGGAAATCCATGCCGACCGAATTACGCACGCCGCGGGCAAAGGTCTCGACGTCGCTGCCGTCGGGATTCATGCGGATGATGGAGGCCTCGATACCTTCCGGGTCACAGATATTGCATGGCGCACCGAGCGTGACGTAAAGCTTGCCGTCAGGGCCGAAAGCGATATAGCGCCAGCCGTGGTGCGACTTGTCCGGCAACTGGTCGTAGATCACCTCGCGCATCTGCTTGAATGGCAAGCTGAGATCGAAACCGGGCGCAGCATAGCGGGCGATGCGATTTTGCTCCGCCACATAGAGATTGCCATGCCACATCGCGACGCCGTTGCCGACATTGAGATCGTCGAGGATGGTCACCACCTGGTCTGCCTTGCGATCCTTATCCTTGTCGACCACGGCGTAAGCCTTGCTGCCGCGCGTGCCGACGAAAACCGTGCCGGTGGATTGGCCGAGCGCCATCTGGCGCGCACCCGGCACTTCGGCATAGACCTCGACCTTGAAGCCTGCCGGCATGTGCAGCTTGTCGAGATTCTTCTCGACATCGGCAGCGCCAGCCCAGCTCGCCATCGAGGCGATACCGAAAGCGGCGCCGAGCAGACTGCGCATGATCTTGAGTTGCTGTTTCATTGTTATTTGGCTCCTGTGTTCCATGAGTGAATCGGCCTTTTACAACCGCCTTTAGTCTAGCCGCTCACCTAAGAATGGCGCATGCCTAAAATTCTATTTGTCTTGCCTATTTCTACATAACAATGAATGAAACAGCTTTAATATGACAGAATTATTGCCTGAAATAATGATTGGATATGAATCATGAGCGAAGCGCTCTGCTGGCAATCCCACGACCAGTGCCGCATCATCGAGCTGATCAAGCAGCTGGCACCGCGTGAAGGTTTCACCCTGACGCGGCTCGAGGACGTAAAACTCATGCGCTGGAACCATTCGATGCCGCGCCGCCCCGTGCTCTACGAACCCAGCATCGTCATCGTCTGCCAGGGCCACAAGGTAGGCTACCTCGGTAACCAGGTCTATCACTACAACGCCAGCCAATTCCTCGTGCTGTCGGTGCCGCTGCCGTTCGAAAGCGAAACCATCGCCACGATAGAGGAGCCGCTGCTCGCCATTTCCATCCGCATCAATCTGCCCGTGCTGTCCGAACTGATCCTGCAGCTTGATCATGACCGGCCTATTAAGCAGAAGGGAGGGCCGCTCGGTATCGTCTCCACCCCGCTCGACATCCGCCTCTCCAACGCCGTGCTGCGGCTGCTGGAAGCGCTGGTCTCGGAAAACGACACCGCAATTCTTGGCCCGGCCATCCTGCGCGAAATCCACTATCGCGCACTGACCAGCGCCCAGGGCGCTGCCATACGCGCCACCCTCGCCTACCAGAATCATGTCGGCAAAATCGGCAAGGCGCTGCGCCTCATACACGGCGAATTCGGCGAAGAACTCAATGTGAACGTGCTGGCCACAGAAGCCGGCATGAGCGTGCCGGCCTTCCATGCCAGCTTCAAGGCGGTGACGGCGACCTCGCCCAT
Source organism: uncultured Methylophilaceae bacterium (assembly GCA_966238525.1). Lineage (GTDB taxonomy): Bacteria > Pseudomonadota > Gammaproteobacteria > Burkholderiales > Methylophilaceae > CBILOJ01. The sequence continues at coordinate 2,115 of CBILOJ010000278.1, forward strand.
GCAATACCTGAAAATGACGCGGCTGCACAAAGCCCGGCTGCTCATGATCCAGCAAGGTGTGACGGCGGCTTATGCCTCGACCCAGGTGGGCTACGAAAGCCCATCGCAATTCAGTCGCGAATTCAAACGCTTGTTCGGTCGCACGCCGAGCGAGGAAGCAAGCGCGATGCGACAATCGCTGGCCGTCTCGCAATCGGAACCGACCTCGCGCTATGTGACCGTACAGCAGTAGCCACGATTTAAACATCCTCGGCACTGTTAGCGCTGTCGCACATACAACCCGCCGCCTTTGTCATACCTTTGTCA
>CBILOJ010000279.1:0-2397 GCA_966238525.1 uncultured Methylophilaceae bacterium
CGGATGCGCTCGTTGATGAGCACGTTGGCGTCGATCGCCATGCCCAGCGTCAGCGCGATCGCAGCCAGGCCGGGCAGGGTCAGCGTGGCCTGCAGCATGGACAGCACGGCGACCAGCAGCAGCAGGTTGATGCTCAGTGCCGTCACTGACACGATACCGAACAACATGTAGTAGAACATCATGAAAACAGCAACGGCGGTGAAGCCCCAAAGCGTCGAATGCCAGCCGCGCTTGATGTTGGCTTCGCCCATGCTTGGTCCCACGGTGCGTTCCTCGATGATGTTCATCGGTGCCGCCAGTGCGCCGGCACGGAGCAGCAGCGATACGTCTGTCGCTTCCTGCACGTTGGCCATACCGGAAATCTGGACGCGGCCGCCGCCGATCTCCTCGCGGATCACCGGGGCGGTAATGACTTCGGCCTGGCCTTTTTCGATCAGCAGGATCGCCATGCGCTTGCCGACGTTTTCACGCGTGGCCTGCTTGAAGATGCGTGCACCGCGACCGTCCAGCGTGACGTGGACCACCGATTCGCCGGTTTGCTGGTCGAGACCGGGGCCGGCATCGGTGATGTAGTCGCCGGTCAGGATCACATGCTTCTTGACCAGGATGGGCTGGCCGTTGCGCTCGATGTAGAACTCGTCGCCGAACGGCACCTGGCCTTTGGCAGCGCGTTCCAGCGTTGCGGCATCGCTGCGCTCTTCGTCCACCATGCGGATTTCCAGCGTAGCGGTGCGGCCGAGGATTTCCTTGGCCTTGGCCGTGTCCTGCACGCCCGGTAGCTGTACTACGACCCGATCCAGGCCTTGTTGCTGGATGATGGGTTCAGCCACGCCGAGTTCATTGATGCGGTTGTGCAGCGTCTGGATATTCTGCTTGAGCGCGAATTCCTGAATACGTTTCTGCGCTTGCTGATTGAGAGTGGCGACAAGGAATTTGTCCGGACCCGCGTCCTGCTCTTCGAACCGGAGGTCCGGATATTCTTTGCCGAGGACTTTTTCGGCTTTGCTGCGTTCGGCGACATCATTGAAACGCACCCGGACGACCTGGTTGTCGCGCGAGACGCCCAGATAGGCGATCTTCTCGTTGCGCAGTGCGGTTCGGAAATCGCCGACATAACGTTCGGCTGCCTGCGTCAGTGCGGCCTTCATGTCCACCTGAAGCAGGAAATGCACGCCGCCGCGCAGGTCCAGGCCCAGGTACATCGGCAGTGCGCCTATGCTATGCAGCCAGGCAGGCGAGCGCGACAACAGATTGAGAGCCACCACGTAATCCTTGCCGAGGAAAGCCTGCAGCACGTCCTTGGCCTTGATCTGGGTATCGGGATTGGTAAAGCGCACCTTGACGCCGGTTTCGTCGAGGAAGGTCGCTTCGTAAGGCAGCTTTTCCTGCTTCAGCAGATTTTCTACCTGATCGAGCAGAGCCGTATCGAGCTTGGCGCCACTCTTGGTAGCGGTGATCTGTACTGCCGGCGATTCACCGAAGACATTGGGCAGCGAATAGAGAACACCGAGCACCAGGGTGATCAGCACTAGCAGGTATTTCCACAGGGGATAGCGGTTCATGATGCGGCTCGCAATCTATAGGGCGCGGCATCGAGGCTCCAGCCTCGATGCGGTTGGACTGGATAAGGAGTTGGGTGGACGACGCGCAAGATGATCAGAGCGACTTGACCGTGCCCTTCGGCAGCAAGGTCTGGACGGTGCTCTTCTGCACGTTGATGACAACATCAGGCGCAATTTCGAGGCCGACGAAGCCGTCGCCTACCTTGGTGATCTTGCCGACGATACCGCCCGTGGTCGTGACTTCGTCGCCTTTCTGCAGCGCTTCGATCATTTTGCGTTGTTCCTTGGCCTGCTTCATTTGCGGGCGGATCAGCATGAACCAGAACAAGACGAAAATGACGATCAGCGGCACGAAGCTGGTCCAGTCAGGGGTGGCGGCAGCGGGTGCGGCATAAGCGTTGCTAATGAACACGGTCGACCTCTCTTAACATACAGTATTGAATGAAGCGCAAAATTCTAGCATAGACTTGCGTTAACGCCGCGCAAGTCAGGCATTTGCCTGGTTGAGCTGTTGACGGCGGCGCGCAAAGTCCAGACGGAATTCGGCAAAACGGCCCTGCTCGATGGCAGCGCGCATTTCAGACATCAGCTGCTGGTAATAGTGCAGATTGTGTATGGTGTTGAGACGGCTGCCGAGAATCTCGCCGACGCGGTGCAGGTGATGCAGGTAGGCGCGGCTGAAGTTGCGGCAGGTATAGCAGTCGCAGTCGGCGTCCAGCGGCGTGGTGTCCGTCTTGTAGCGCGTGTTCCTGAGCTTGATGTCGCCATATTGCGTGAACAGCCAGCCGTTGCGGGCGTTGCGCGTCGGCATCACGCAGTCGAACATGTCCACGCC
>CBILOJ010000280.1:0-2389 GCA_966238525.1 uncultured Methylophilaceae bacterium
ACGATCCAGGTCGGCGAGCAGGAAAAAACCGTGCGCATCACGCGCGCGCATTTGGAAGAAGATGCCGGCAAGTCGGTCCATGGGGCGACTGAAGGCATGTCCGGCATCGATTTGAATCGGGCCGGTACGCCGCTGCTCGAAATCGTCACCGAACCCGACATGCGTTCGGCCGCCGAAGCCGTAGCCTATGCCAAGAAGCTGCACGAACTGGTGCAGTGGATCGGTATCTGCGACGGCAATATGCAGGAAGGCAGTTTCCGTTGCGACGTCAATGTCTCGGTGCGTCCAAAGGGCACGGACAAGCTCGGCACGCGGCGCGAGATCAAGAACCTGAATTCGTTCCGCTTCATGCAGCAGGCCATCGAATACGAGACGCGCTGGCAGATCGAAACGCTGGAAGACGGCGGCAAGATCGCGCAGGCCACCGTCCTCTTCAATCCGGATACCGGCGAGACACGTGCCATGCGCAGCAAGGAGGAGGCCAACGATTACCGTTACTTCCCCGACCCCGACCTGCTGCCGCTGGTCATCAGCGAAGCCGACAAGGATGCGGTGCGCGTGGATATGCCCGAACTGCCGCAGGTCATGCAGGAGCGCTTCGAGCGCGAGTACGCGCTTTCGTCCTATGACGCATCCGCCCTCACGGCATCGAAAGCCCTGGCGGATTATTTCATAGCCGTGGTGACTGCTTTCGGCGGCGAAGCCAAGCTCGCTGCCAACTGGGTCATGGGCAGCGTCTCGGCCAAGCTCAACGAGGAAGACCGCGACATTTCATCTTCGCCGGTGTCGCCGCTACAGCTCGCCGGCTTGCTCAAGCGCATTGCCGACAATACGATTTCCAACAAGATCGCGCGCGAGGTGTTCGACGCCATGTGGACCGGCGAAGGCGAGGCCGACGCCATCATCGACAGCAAGGGCCTCAAGCAGGTGACCGACAGCGGTGCCATCGAAGCCATCATCGACGAGGTGCTGGCGGCCAATGCGGCCATGGTGGCCGAATTCAGAGCCGGCAAGGACAAGGCCTTCAACGCGCTTGTGGGGCAGGCGATGAAGGCGTCCAAGGGCAAGGCCAACCCGGCGCAGGTCAACGAAATGCTCAGGAAGAAGCTGGGCTAGTCAGGAGTATTGGCTGTTAGGTGCTCGTCATGCCAGCGCAAGCTGGCATCCACGCTTCTGGATTCCGGCTTGCGCCGGCATGACGGTCGATGAAAGTGGTCTGGATGGGCAGCTATAAGCCGTAGCCGCATCCCGTCCAAACGTTTTTAGCGACCCCGTATTGCTGGCGATAGCGTTCGACCGCCGCCTTGTGCGTGGCGAGTTGCGGCGCATCGCCCAAGTAGGCGATCAGGTCGACCAGTGTGGCGATACGGATGACCGGGATGCCGTTGTCGCGCTCGACTTCCTGTACCGCCGACAACGCGCCAGTGCCGCGCTCCTGGCGATCGATGGCCACCGCCACGCCGCACGGTTCGGCGCCGGCGGCACGTATCAGTTCCACCGATTCACGCACTGAGGTGCCGGCCGAAATCACGTCGTCGACGATCAGTACGCGGCCCTTGAGCGGCGCGCCGACGATGCTGCCGCCTTCGCCGTGATCCTTGGCTTCCTTGCGGTTGTAGGCATAGGGCAGGTTGCGGCCTTGCCGCGCGAGTGCGATCGCTATGCTGGCGGCAAGGGTGATGCCCTTGTAGGCCGGGCCGAACAGCATGTCGAACCGAAGTCCCGATTGGACGATAGCTTGCGCGTAGAATTCGCCCAGCCGCATCAGGCTGGCACCGTCGTCGAACAAGCCGGCATTGAAGAAGTAAGGGCTCAAGCGGCCGGCCTTGGTCTTGAATTCGCCGAAGCGCAGGACTTCCTCGGCAATGGCGAACTCGATGAATGCGTGCGTGGAATCGGACATTGACATCAAATTGAAAGGGTTTGTGTGCTGCGTATTATATCCGTGAATCTCAATGGTATCCGCTCGGCGACCAGCAAGGGCTTCTATGCCTGGCTGCAGCAGCAGGACGCCGATGTCGTCTGCATGCAGGAACTGAAGGCGCAGGCCGGCGACATGACGCGTGAAATGTTGCAGCCCGAGGGCTATTTCGGTTATTTCCACTATGCCGAGAAGAAAGGCTACAGCGGTGTCGGCATCTACTGCCGACGCCAGCCCGACGCCATCATCGAAGGGCTGGGCATCCCTGACATCGACGCCGAAGGGCGCTACATCGAAGTCCGATTCGGCAATCTGAGCGTAATCTCGCTCTACCTGCCCTCAGGCTCCAGCGGCGAGGAGCGGCAGACGTTCAAGTTCAGCGTGATGGCGCGCTTCATGCCGCATCTGGAAGCGCTCAAGGCCAGCGGTCGCGAAGTGGTGATCTGCGGCGACTGGAATATCGCCCAC
>CBILOJ010000281.1:0-2374 GCA_966238525.1 uncultured Methylophilaceae bacterium
AACCTACGACAAACGGATTAAGAGTCCGCTGCTCTACCAACTGAGCTAATGCCCCAAGCGCGTCTGCATTCACGTAAAATACAGAGGTCTTATGGTCTGAAGTGTTTGCTTCAGAGCCGCGCATTATCTCGATAATGCCGCCCCCTGTCAACCCAGGCCGGTGAAGTCGGACTGCATTTTCATGCAGTAGGCGCGCTGGTCCCAGCGAATATGAAAGACTTGTTGCATGACCATCCGGCTTGTCCCCACCCAGCCTTTCAGCGATCAGAAACCCGGCACTTCCGGCTTGCGCAAGCGCGTGCAGGTGTTCCGGCAACCGCATTACCTGCAGAATTTTGTCCAGAGCATTTTCGATACCATCCAGCCGCCGGCGGGAGCGACGCTGGTACTGGGTGGCGATGGGCGCTACTTCAATCGCGAGGCGATCCAGATCATCCTGAAAATGGCGGCGGCCAATGGTTTCGGACGCGTGCTGGTGGGACAGGGCGGCATATTGTCGACGCCGGCCGCCTCGTGCGTGATTCGCAAGTACGGCACTTTCGGCGGCATCATTTTGTCGGCAAGCCATAATCAGGGCGGCCCGGACGGCGATTTCGGCATCAAGTACAACACCGCCAACGGCGGGCCGGCGCCGGAGAAGGTGACCGATGCCATCTTCGCCTGCAGCAACAGGATCAGCCAATACCGCATTGTGGACGCCGCAGACATTGCGCTCGATACCAAGGGCGTTTCATGGCTGGGCGACATGGAAGTCGAGGTCATCGATGCCGTGGCCGACTATGCCGACCTCATGGCGCAACTGTTCGACTTCGATGCGATCCGCAACCTGCTGGCGAGCGGCTTTCGCATCAAGTTCGACGCCATGCATGCCGTCACCGGGCCGTATGCGCGTGACATCCTCGTGCATCGCCTTGGCGCGTCCGCTAGCAGCATCATGAATGCCGAGCCGCTACCGGATTTCGGCGGCGGCCATCCCGATCCCAACCTGACCTATGCCCACGAGCTGGTCGACATCATGTACGCCCCGGACGACACGGCGCCCGATTTCGGCGCCGCTTCCGATGGCGACGGCGATCGCAACATGATTCTGGGCCGGCGTTTTTTTGTGACGCCGTCGGACAGCCTCGCCATTATTGCCGCCTATGCGCGGCTGGCACCGGGTTATGCCCAGGGTCTGGCCGGCGTTGCGCGCTCGATGCCGACCAGCGCGGCGGTGGATCGCGTCGCCTCCGCGCTCGGCATTCCGTGTTTCGAAACGCCCACGGGCTGGAAATTTTTCGGCAATTTGATGGACGCCGGCAAGGTGACGCTGTGCGGCGAGGAAAGCTTCGGCACCGGTTCCGATCACGTACGCGAGAAGGACGGTCTATGGGCCGTGTTGTTCTGGCTCAACATCCTTGCAGCGAAGCAGCAATCGGCTGCGCAGCCAACAAAAGCGAGGCAGTTGGTAGAGGCGCTGGTGAAGGCGCACTGGGCACGCTATGGCCGCAACGTCTATTCGCGCCATGACTACGAAGCGATCCCGAGCGAAGCCGCATTCGGCCTCATGCAGCACCTGCGCGCCGGCTTTGAAACGTTGCCGGGCATGCGCTTCGGCCGCTATACGGTCGAGCGCTGCGACGACTTCAGCTACACCGACCCGGTGGACGGCAGCATCAGCCTCAACCAGGGCATACGCATCCTGTTCACCGATGGTTCTCGCATCGTGTTCCGTTTGTCGGGGACCGGCACCGAGGGCGCCACGCTGCGTATTTACCTGGAAGCGTTCGAGCCCGATATCGCCCGTCAGCAGCAGGATGCCCAGCAGGCTCTGGCCGAGATGATAGATATCGCCGGCAGAATTTCAGAATTGCATGCACGCACCGGCCGCGTGCAGCCCACCGTGATTACCTGAGGGCTATTCCGAAACCTGCTTGATCGTCATCGTGCCCCGGTACAGGCGCACGTCCATGCGGCTCAGGAACGACATGCCGAGCAGGACGTCGCCGGCGAGGCCGGGCGCAATCAGCGCGGCCACATCGTGCGCTTCCACGCCGCCGAGTTTTACCGATTCCAGGCGAGTCATATAGGCCACGCTGTCGCCGTTGGCGGTAGCGGTGCGCACGGCACCGCGCCGCGGCAGACCCAGCCTGTTCGCTACGCGCTCCGAAACGGCGACGCCGGTGGCGCCGGTATCCACCAACACGTCGACCTTGTGCCCATTGATCAGTGCTTCGGCGCGGTAATGGTCGTCGAGGCCGCGCGCCAGCGTGACGGTGCTATCCTCGCCGAGCACGGCGATCTTGTTGGGATTGATCACGCTGTCCGCGAGATAGACGATGACGCCTGCCAGCAGCAGCCAGACGATGGCGTAAACGACGCGCTTCATCAGAAC
>CBILOJ010000282.1:0-2358 GCA_966238525.1 uncultured Methylophilaceae bacterium
ACGCGCAGTTCTTCGAGCGCCTCGATCAGCGTTTCCGCAACAAAAATGCCGCCGTAGGGGCCGAAATGGCCGCGTGCATCCGGCATATCATAAACTTGCATTACTTACTCCTCGCATGAATGCGGCTATTTTCTGCGCATCCTTGATTCCCTTGGCAGCTTCGACCCCGCCGCTCACATCCACCGCATATGGCCGGACCTGCCGAATCGCCGCAGTGACGTTTTCCGCGTCCAGGCCACCGGCCAGTACTACGGCTTGCGGCAGATTTTTCGGGATCAGGCTCCAGTCGAACACTTGGCCGGTACCGCCAGCAACGCCGGCGGTATACGTATCGAACAGCAAGGCTCTGGCATCGCTGTAATCAGCTGCATATTGTAGCAAATTTGTGCCGGGCTGGACGCGTATCGCCTTCATGTAAGGCAGGCCATAGCGGCGGCATTGCACTGGCGTTTCCGCGCCGTGGAATTGCAGCAGGTCCAGACGCGTCCTGGCCAGCACGGCACCGATCTCCTCCTCGCTCGCATCGACAAACAGCCCGACTGCACTGACGAAAGGCGGCAGACTGGCGACAATATCGGCTGCGGTTTCCGGGCTGACATTGCGCGGGCTCGGCGCATAGAACACCAGACCGATGGCATCGCAGCCGCAACGAACCGCTGCGAGTGCATCCTCGACCCGCGTGATGCCGCAGATTTTCACGCGCGTGCGTGGAGGTAAATAGTCAGCTTCCATCATAGCCTGCTAGGTTAACCGAAAGCACCGGCGCTGTCATAGCTGCAAGCTACCGGCTTAAAGCGCACTCAGTGCGTATTGTGTTGCGGGCAAACCCCAGGAGTCCGCATAACCCACCCCGGTCAGATAAAGTCCGTCGGGGGCGAAGGTCGGCGGCGATTGGGTACGATCGCGCAATTGCAGCAATTCAGCCACATGTCCTGGCGCGTCTTTGCCCTTGCCCACATAGATCAAGGCGCCGACCATGTTCCTGACCTGATGGTGCAGGAATGCATTGGCGCAAAAGTCGAATACGACATAGTCGCCAGCACGCCGCACCTCGGCACGATGCATGCGCCTCACCGGCGTTTTCGCCTGGCATTCGGCGGCACGAAAGGCGCTGAAGTCATGCTCGCCTACCAGGAAAGCGGCTGCGCTGTGCATGGCGTCGACGTCGAGCGGCAAATGGAACCAGCCGGCGCGGCCCTGCATGACTGCTGGCGCCACCGGCCGGTTCAGCAGCAGATATTGATAGCTGCGTCGTTCGGCGGAAAAGCGCGCATGGAACGCCTCGTCTACGGGCTGCGCCCACAGTACGCGCAAGCTCGCCGGCAAGTGTGCATTGATACCGCGCACCCATGCGCTCAGCGGCCGCATCGTCGTCGTATCGAAATGAACGACCTGGCACAGCGCATGCACACCGGCGTCGGTCCTGCCCGCCGCGCTCACGCGCAGCGTGTGCCCGGCCATGTCGCGTAACGCGCGCTCGAGGCTATCCTGCACTGCACGACCGTTGGCTTGGCTTTGCCAGCCGCAGAAGCCGGTACCGTCGTACTCCAGTCCCAGCGCAATTCTCATAATAAATAAATTCCCGTAGCAACGGCCATTGCGAGCACAGCCAGGTCACGCCAGCCGAGTGCCGGCAGGCTGAACTCGATGTACTGCGGCGCCTGTTCGTCACTATTGCCAAGTCCGGAAGCCAGGCGCTCGAACAGATTGCCATGTCCAGGCTGCGCCGGTCGCTGTTCGACATAATGCAGCGTGAGCCACAGCCGCGCAGCGAAGCGCTGTGGCTGCAGTCCGAGATGGCGCAACGGCCGCAGCAACAAATAGAAACCTGCGATCAGGTATGACCGGCTGGTGGTGGCAAGCAACAGCGAAAGTCCGGCCAGCATGATGCACAGCCGCGCCAATTGCATCAAGCTGCTGTATATGCCTTCATAGGTAGGTGCCAGCCACGCCAGCGGCCACTGGGCTATATATTCACCTGGAGTACTGAATATATAAATCAGCAGCAAGGTCAGCAATATCCAGCGCACGCGGCGCAGCATTTTCCAGAAACTGACGGCGCCATGGTGGCGCAGCAGTAGCGCCGTAAGCAGCACGGCTACGCCTGCCAGAACTTGGGGACCAGCTAGATTGACCGCCGCAGCGAGGGCCAACACGCTGGCAATTTTTACCGAAGGATGCAGCATGTCGTTATTGTAATGCGGGATAAAAAAAGCCGGACATATTGTCCGGCTTTTCCGTGATTGCGCCGAATCAGGCCAGCCCCTCAAGCAACTTCTGCGCGTGCTGTCGCTGACCCGGGCCGCCCTCCTTGAGCACTTCCTCAAGCAACTCGCGCGCGCCTTCTATATCGTCCAT
>CBILOJ010000283.1:0-2351 GCA_966238525.1 uncultured Methylophilaceae bacterium
TGGCAACAAAATTATCGACCGCGACCTTGCTCAAGCCGTAGCTCTTGGTCAGCTCGCCGAGCGGCGCCGAAGCGGCCACCGTGCCCAATGGCAAAGCCGGCGCGAAACGTTCGCGCGCGATACGGAAGAATTTGTCGCCTTCCTGGATGATTTCCTCGAGCTGGGCCAACCGCTGCGGCGATTCAAGGTTCGCCCGCCAGTATTCGGCGCGCTGCTTGAACTGCTTTTCATAGGCCGCCACTTCCGCCATCTTCTGGTCGCGTTTTTCGTAGTCGTAGATGCTGCCGGCAATATAGGCTTCATTGACCGCCGCAAACGCGTTCACGGTCGACATCGTCGGCGGCAGCACGTCGGCGCGCAAGGTCTGGTAGCTCAGTACGCGATTGTAGATCGGGCCGTTGACGCGCACCTGGCTGATGACCCAGAACGCAATCGCGGCAAACAGCACGAACGCGATCACCTGGCCCACAAGCTGGGCATAACCGCTCGCCTGTTCGCCCGCCATGCCGCGGCCTTGGAACGGCCGGCGCAAACTGCTGGCCAGCTTGCCCGGCAGCGCCTTGATACTCCCCAAATTCAATGCCATTACGTTACCCCTGAATTATTTTGGCCAACCGTGCAGGTCAGGCCGCGATTTGTATGAAGGTGTCCAGGCCCAGCAGGATGCCGAGATCGAGCTCAGTCCAGGACTGAGCATCGGCACCCAGATAGCGCATCTGTTCCCACGGTTGCGCCGTCGGCGTCTCTTCCTGCGTCTGCATGCCATCGAGACTGCGCAAGCCGATGAGGCCATCCACCAGCAGGCCGGCATTCGAACCATAGCGATGATGAACGAGCAGAATGCGGCTTTCGGCCGTGACTGCCGTCGGCGCTAGTCCCGAGAAAGCCGCCAAGTCCGTGACCGCACAGAGATTGCCGCGCATATTGGCCATACCGAGAAACCACGGCTGCGTGAGCGGCACCGGCAGGATGGCGGGCACCGGCAGCACTTCGCTGACACTGTCCAGCGCGACCAGCCAGTTGGCGCCCCCACTGCGGAAACCGAGCTTGGAAGAGGAAACTGCCTGCTCGCCCGAGGCGAGGCGCTGGAAGCGGCTTAGAATGCCCTGCTGATATTCCTGCAGATTGATCTTGCTTCTGGCCATCAGTTGTTCAGCGCTTCGATCTTGGCCAGCAGTTCATCGGCGGACACGGGCTTGATCACGCAGTCCTTGGCGCCCTGGCGCAATGCCCACAACCGATCCGTGGCTTGCTCCTTGCCCGTGCACATGATGACGGGAATATGCGCGGTGGCAGGGTTTTTCGACAGCGCGCGCGTCGCCTGGAAGCCGTTGAGGCCGGGCATGACCACATCCATGAGCACCATGTCGGGCTGCTCGGCGTCGACCTTGGCTAGGCATTCCTCGCCGTTTTCCGCTGTGACGACGCTAAAGCCCGCCTGCTGCAGCATTTCCGTCAAGTACAGCCGATCCGTCGCCGAATCGTCCACCACCAGAATCTTTTCTATCGCCATGAGTCTTTAGTCCAATTCGGAATCGCCCGGTCCGGTCGCGTATTCGCTTACCGCGACCAGCAGGGAGTCTTGGGTGAAAGGTTTGGTCAGGTACTGGTCCGACCCCGCCATACGGCCGCGTGCGCGATCGAACAGCCCGTCCTTGCTCGAAAGCATGATAACGGGTGTGGCATTGAAGCGGGGATTGCGTTTGATCAGAGAGCAGGTCTGATAGCCGTCGAGGCGCGGCATCATGATGTCGACGAAGATGACATCGGGCAGGTGCGTCGCGATTTTGGACAGGGCATCGAAGCCGTCTTCCGCCAGGAAAACTTCGCAACCCGATTGCCTAAGGAATATTTCGGCAGTACGACGGATGGTGTTGCTGTCGTCGATCACCATCACCTTCACGCCTGCTAGATTGGTCTGAACCACCCTGCCCCCTTAGATGTGTTGCTGTTGCGAGCCGAACATCATATTGTTTTTTGTACCATTCTATCCAGAGAATGAAAAATGGCGCAACACTTGGCCCGCGATTAAATCTCGGGTTGTCAAGCGCATGACAAAGAGGTTAAATATCCAGAGTTTAATCAGGAATTGCAAAGATTTACTTCAAAACCGCAATTTCCGCAAAATTACAAAACACTGCAACAATGCCGACGCTCCCTGCCAGCGGCGGTTCGGGGAAACACAACCAGATGCTAATCAGACAAGAATCCCTGACGGCAAAAATGTCGTTGAAGGATCTTCCCTCCGCCTCGCCGCTGCCCAGCGCCAACCTGGTCATGGTATTCGGCTCGGTCAAGCGCTTCAGCGACAGCAAGCTCGCCGGATTCCTCAAAAGCCGCTATCCGACGGC
>CBILOJ010000284.1:0-2321 GCA_966238525.1 uncultured Methylophilaceae bacterium
GACAAGCGGTGAATCGGATTGTCCGCATCGGGGAATTCGGCCGAGGCCTTGAGGAAGGCCATGCCGCGGAAATCGGGCGCATTGACCCATTCTTCGATGAAATCAAACAGGTTCTGCAACTTGTCCGAGGGTTTTTTCGCACTGGCGAGCCGTTCGGCCAGCCAATCCTGAAAATCACGATAGGCTTTCTGCAATACCTCAGCGATCAGGTCTTCTTTCGAGCGAAAATACTTGTACAAGGTCATTTTGGTCGTACCGGCGGTCGCAACGATGGTATCGACGCCGGTCGAATTGATGCCGCGCGTCTGAAACAGATCGGAGGCGGCGACGAGTATTTTTTCTCTCAGCAAAGACATGGGGGCTTTATCAACAATTTGAGGCAAGTGTATCGCAAACGCATACAAAAAACTATACAGATTGGTATAGCGATTGACAGGAAATACTGCCGGTGAAGCCGGCGGGAAAGCGCCGGGTCAGCTCGTGGAATTTTTCATGAGCATGGGCGCATAGTCGCAGCGCACGCGTTGCATGAGCTTGGCAGCCATCGCCTGGTCGGTGGCATCGGTGGAAACTTCGCCGCCGACGACGTTGCGCAGGTAAATTCCTTGCTGGCCTTCGGGCAGCATGAGCGCTTCGAAGTAATGGCAGACACCGCCGCGCATGCGTTCTATGGAGGCATACATTTCCGCGGTATGCACTGGATTCACATAGGTCGCCGGCAATGCCATCGGCAGGTGAACAGCGTCGACCTGGGCGTGCAGTAGTGCCGGTGCCGGTTGCCGCGGGCTGAATATAAGATAGCTGCTCAACCCCGCGATGACCAACAAGCTGGCCGCCATGCCATAGCGACTGAGACGGGGCTTGTGTAAAGACGGTCGTTGGGTATCGACCAAGGCTTGCGCAGCCTGTCTCGCATGCGATAAAGCCTGGCAGCCGGGACTGCTCAATTCCTGCTGCAAAGCACCCAGCGCCATGAAATAAAGCTGATGGGCCAGGGTTTCGGGAGCCGCAGCCCGCAGGGTCTGGCCTTGCTTTGTCAGGTATTGCAGCAATGCGACCGGTGTTTCGGCGGCGGGCGTGTGGTCGCGGTTCAGGTGTTCGCGCACGTGCGGTGCCTGCAACCAGTCGCCGAGAATATCGAACAGGTTGAGCAGGCGTTGGTGCGCTGCGCCGCTCGATTTCTCAAGCATGGCCAGCAGCCAGTCGGAGTTGAGTATGTCCATGCGCAGAGTGCGTCCCTAAAAGGGTTTGACCACCACCAATATTACAATAGCGACCAAAACCAGGACAGGCAGTTCGTTGAGCCAGCGATAGTAGAGATGGCTGTGGTGGTTGCGGTCGTGCTTGAAATCCAGCAGCAGCTTGCCGCAATAGAGGTGATAGAGCACGAGTACGGCCACCAGCGTGATCTTCGCATGCAGCCAGCCCCCACTGAAGCCGTAGCCGCGCCACAGCCATAAGCCGAAGACGATGGTCAGCACCGCGCCCGGCGTCATGATGCCGAAGAACAGCTTGCGTTCCATGAGCTTGAAGCGCGCCTTGCCGGCTTCGTCTTCGGTCATGGCGTGATAGACGAACAGTCGCGGCAGATAGAACAGGCCGGCAAACCAGGTGACCATGAAAATGATGTGCAGTGATTTGATCCAGAGCATCAGCTGGCCTTTCCTGTGGCGACAGATTGTTTGTTCTGGTTGTCACCAGCAGTCAGCTTCTGCTCGAGCAAGGTATGCAGCGCCTTGAAATCGAGTTCGCCGACGACATGGCTGACGATGCGGCCCTGCTGGTCGATGACGAAAGCGGTCGGCGTCAGGCTGACGTCGTCGAAGTGCGCGGCAACCTCACCATAGCCGTCATGCATCACCGGAAACGGCAGCTTGTTTTGCGTGGTGTAATTGAGAACATGGCTGGGTGGATCGTAGGACATGGCGACCGCCATAACCTCGAAGCCGCGGTCGCGATATTGCTTGTAGGTTTCGATCAGCTCCGGCATTTCGGCGATGCAGCCAGGGCAATCCGTCGCCCAGAAATTGACCAGCACCATCTTGCCCTGCAGCTCGGACATTTTGATCTGCTTGCCTTGCAGCGTGGTGAAGGTAACGTCGGGCGCCTGGTTTTTTTGCTGGAGGGACAGTCCCAGGAAAACCAGCAGTGCCAGTACGATCAGGGGGATTAAAAATTTGCGCGATGCTGCCAACGTGGTTTTCATGTCGATGTTCGTTTTCCTTAGCCGGCTATTGTCTATTTTTTCTGCGGATTTGTCATCTTTTGCCCGGAACTTGCCAGTAGACTGCCTGTCGTAGCAAGCCTTGATTTTATTGGAG
>CBILOJ010000285.1:0-2297 GCA_966238525.1 uncultured Methylophilaceae bacterium
GCGGCTCGACCGCGCCGTGCACGAGAATGGGGCCGATGCTGGCATCGAGCCCGGACAGGATGCGCTGCGCCTTGCCGAAGGCGTAGCAGAACAGCACGCTGCATCGGCTGATGGCGGCATTGGACTGCCACCAGGCATTGATGTCGGCGAAGATTTCCGCTTGCGGCTGCCAGCGGTAGATCGGCAAGCCGAAGGTCGATTCGGTGATGAAAGTGTCGCAGCGCTCGGCCTCAAATGGTGCGCAGGTGCCGTCGGCTTCGACCTTGTAATCGCCCGAGGCGACCCACACTTCGCCGCCGTATTCGAGCCTGACCTGGGCCGAGCCCAGCACGTGGCCGGCCGGGTGAAAGCTCAGGCGCACGCCGCGATGCACGATCTGCTGCCCATACTCCAGCGCATCGAGATTGATGTCGGCACCTAGGCGCGAGCGCAAGACGCCAGCCCCTGGAGCAGCTGCAAGATAATGGCTGTGACCCCAACGCGCATGGTCGGCGTGCGCATGTGTGATGACGGCACGATCCACGGCGCGCCAGGGATCGATGTAAAAATCGCCGAGCGGACAATACAAGCCTTCGGGCCGGGCTACGACGAGATCCATGAATGTTTTTGCCGGAGAGGAATGCCTTGCATGGTTGGGACATGATGCGCTTTTTACGGTTCGGCTTCCGCGCTGGAGCGAACAAACCGCCGCACAGCGCGGCGGGCTTGCATTTTCAGCATGCGACCCTATTTAGAAAAACGCCCATGCTTCGGGTATAATTTTGTTTTTTAAGGGATTAGAAACAGAGGTTCTCTTATGCCAATCTACGATTACCAATGCACAAGCTGTGGCTTCAAGAAGGAAGTCATGCGCAAGATCAGCGAGCCCAATCTGACCGACTGCCCCGAATGCGGCAAGGCTACGTTTGCCAAGCAGCTTTCCGCGCCCAGCTTCCAGCTCAACGGCAGCGGCTGGTACGCCACCGATTTCAAGGGCGGCGGCGCCAAACCGGCCGAGAAGAAATCCGAAGAGCCGGCTGCTGCACCTGCCGCACCTGCTGCCTGCGGTACCGGCTGCGGCTGTCACTAGCGCCCCATATTCTTTAGATGAAACGTTATTTCATTACCGGCCTGCTGGTGCTGGTGCCCTTGCTCATCACGCTGTGGGTGCTGGCGACGCTGATCGGCATCATGGACCAGAGTCTGCTGCTGTTGCCGTCGGCCTGGCGGCCGGAGGCGCAGCTGGGCTACCGCATCCCAGGTTTGGGCGCGCTGCTGACGTTGCTGATCGTGTTCGTCACCGGCCTCGTTGCCACCAACTTCTTCGGTAAGCAGCTCATCATCATGTGGGAAGCCTTGCTCGGCCGTGTGCCCGTGGTCAAGAGCATCTACAACAGCGTCAAGCAAGTTTCCGATACGTTGTTTTCCGATTCTGGCCAGGCATTCCGCAAGGCGCTGCTGGTGCAGTTTCCGCATCAGGGCAGCTGGACCATCGCCTTTCTCACCGGCCAGCCTGGCGGCGACGTCACCAACCATCTGCAGGGCGAATATGTCAGCGTCTACGTGCCGACCACGCCCAACCCGACCGGCGGCTATTTCCTCATGATGCGGAAAAGCGACGTCATCGAGCTCGACATGAGCGTGGACGAAGCGCTCAAGTACATCATTTCCATGGGCGTGGTGACGCCGAACGCCGTGCCGCGCGACATCGAGCTGGCCGCCGACACCACGCTCTCTTCCAACCTCTAGAACAAGAATTTTTCCTATGCGTACTCATTACTGCGGCGAACTCAACCGCGAACACATCGGCCAGACCGTTACCCTGTGCGGCTGGGCGCATCGCCGGCGCGACCACGGCGGCGTGATTTTCATCGACCTGCGCGACCGTACCGGCATGGCGCAAATCGTCATCGATCCCGATACGCCCGAAGCGTTCAAGCTGGCGGAAACCGTACGCAACGAATTCGTGCTCAAGGTCGTGTGCAAGGTGCGCGCGCGACCCGAGGGCACGGTCAACCCCAACATTCCGACCGGCGAAGTCGAGATGCTGGCGAGCGAGATCGAAATCCTCAACCCGTCGCTGACACCGCCGTTTATGCTCGACGACGAGAACCTGTCGGAAATGGTGCGGCTGGAACATCGTTACATCGACCTGCGCCGCCCGGCCATGCAGAAAAACCTGATGCTGCGTTACCGCGTGGCCAAGACGCTGCGTGATTATCTGGATACCAATGGCTTCATCGAAGTGGAAACGCCGATGCTGACGCGCTCCACGCCCGAAGGCGCACGCGACTATCTGGTGCCGTCGCGCGTGCACC
>CBILOJ010000286.1:0-2280 GCA_966238525.1 uncultured Methylophilaceae bacterium
CATTGCTGATCGCCAAGGCCGGGAAAACCGACCTTTGTCTATTGCCGCGCATGGCCAATCGCCATGGACTTATTGCAGGCGCCACCGGTACCGGCAAGACAGTGACCTTGCAAACGCTGGCGGAGCAGTTTTCACGCGCCGGGGTGCCGGTGTTCATGGCCGACGTCAAGGGAGATCTTTCCGGCATGGGCTTCGCCGGCGGCGGTAACGCCAAGGTGGAAGCGCGCGTCCAAACGCTGGGCATAGCAGGCTTTAACTATGCACCGTGTTCGGTAACTTTCTGGGATGTGTTCGGCGCCAAAGGCCATCCGGTGCGGACCACGATTGCCGAACTGGGGCCGCTGCTGCTGTCACGCATGCTCAACCTCAACGACGTCCAGTCCGGCGTGCTGACGGCAGTCTTTCGCATCGCCGACGATCAGGGCTGGCTGTTGCTCGATCTCAAGGATTTGCGCGCCATGCTGCAGCATGCGAGCGAGCACGCTGCCGATTACATGGCCGAATACGGCAATATTTCGGCTGCGAGTGTGGGCGCCGTGCAACGCGCGCTATTGCAGCTCGAACACGAGGGCGCGGGACAATTGTTCGGCGAGCCCGCACTGAACCTTGACGATTTCATGCAGACCGATGCCCAAGGCCACGGCATGATCAACATCCTGGCCGCGGATACGCTCTACAATTCGCCGCGCGTCTACGCCACCTTGCTGCTGTGGCTGTTGTCGGAGCTGTTCGAGCGCTTGCCCGAAGCCGGCGATCTCGATAAGCCCAAGCTTGTGTTTTTCTTTGACGAAGCGCATCTGCTGTTCAACGACGCGCCCGATGCGCTGCTCGACAAGATCGAGCAGGTCGTCCGCCTGATTCGCTCCAAGGGCGTCGGCGTCTATTTTGTCAGCCAGAATCCGCTCGATATCCCCGATGTCGTGTTGGGCCAGCTCGGCAACCGGGTACAGCATGCACTACGTGCGTTTACCCCGCGCGACCAGAAGGCAGTCAAGGCTGCGGCCGAAACTTTTCGCGCCAATCCGGGGCTAGACGTCGCCACCGCCATTACCGAGCTCGGCGTCGGCGAAGCGCTGGTCTCCTTTCTCGACGAGCAGGGCAGGCCTACGCCGGTAGAGCGGGCTTTGGTCTGTCCGCCGCAGAGCCGGATAGGTCCCGCCACCGAAGCCGAGCGTAGTCAATTGATCAGTAGTTCACTGCTATTCGGACATTATGAGAAGATGCTCGACCGCGAATCAGCCTACGAGATACTCAAAGGGCGGGCGCAGCAGTCGCCCGAACAGGCCGGGGACGATCAGGGATTCGACTGGGGCGGTCTGTTCGGCGGCAGCCGGCGTGAAGATGGCCGCAAGACGCCAGGGCGTCCGCGCGACAGCATGCTGGAAACCGTAGCCAAGAGTGCGGCACGCACCATAGGTTCGGAATTGGGACGGCAGGTATTGCGCGGCGTGCTGGGCTCAATACTGGGCGGCAAGCGCCGCCGCTGAGCCTGACGCCGCTATTTTTCGGCAGGGCCGACGATGACGGACACGGCAGGCGGCTCCGGCTTGATCGGTTTGTGCGGCGGTCTGCCGTTCCAATTAGGCCGGTGCGGGTGGGACAGGCCCGGCCTGTAGTACGGCCGCCGCGGTACCGGATAAATGATCGCGCTAGGCACTTCGTAATTGTTGACCTCGGCCGGCTCACGTATGCCACAGGCTGCATGCATGATGTTGCGCTTGGCGCGTAACGCTTCGGGCTCGTTCAACGGCGAGCTGGCTTCGAGTTCCAGGCTGCGGATCGCTTGCTGACAAGCTTGCGTATCGCCGCGTTCGGCGCTGAGATCGGCTTCGGTACGACCCAGCGGCGCTGTGCTTGAATGTTGCTGTGCCGCTGCTATCCAGGTTCTGTGTTCCGGCGTCGTGGCCAGCGCTTGTGCACGCTGCAGATCGCCGGCAGCGATGGCGGACCTGACCGCCTCATCCATGCGCTGCGTCAACGACGGCGTGTTGGTGCCAGCGGGCAGGTGGGTCTGGATATCGGTAACGGTTTGTTCGCCGGATTTGCAGGGTGCATCGGAATAGACGATCTGGTCCCCACTCTGGCATTTATAAACCTGTGCCGCAGCCGGCGCGGCAAAGGCGAGCATGAGAGATAGTGCGAGAAGAAGGCGGTAGGGCATGATCAGAATCCTCATGAATCTGATATAGGCATGACAGCTATTCTGGCGCTAAATTCGCTGCCGGATCTCGCGGTTACATATAAAACATATCCCCTGGGTCTCAATCTTGCAATCCATAG
>CBILOJ010000287.1:0-2276 GCA_966238525.1 uncultured Methylophilaceae bacterium
GACCTGCTGGAGGGTAAGGAAATCGTCCGCAAATCGATGACCGAGGAGCTGGACCGTGCCGTCAGCACGCTCGAAGCAGCTCGTGCCGGCAAGAAGGTCGCGTTGATTTCGTCGGGCGATGCCGGTGTCTATGGCATGGCTGGTCCGACCTACGAAGTGCTGTTCCAGGCTGGATGGACCCCGGCCCACGCGGTACAGGTCGAGATCGTGCCGGGAGCCTCGGCGCTCAACAGCTGCGCCGCGCTTGTCGGGGCACCGCTGACGCATGATTTCTGCGCCATATCGCTGTCGGATCTGCTGACGCCGTGGCCGGTGATCGCGCGCCGGCTCGATGCAGTGGCCATGGCCGATTTTGTCGTGGCGCTCTACAATCCCAAGAGCGGCCGGCGCACGCGCCAGATCGTTGAAGCGCAGCGTCTGTTCCTGCGGCACCGTCGCCCTGACACGCCGGTGGCAGTGGTCAAGAGTGCCTACCGCCGCCGCGAGCGCATCGAATTCACGACGCTGGACCGCATGAGCGAATGCGACATTGGCATGCTCAGCACAGTGCTGATCGGCAACAGCCACACCTTCGTGCGCAACGGCCTGATGGTCACGCCACGCGGCTATGCCAACAAGTACGACATGGCCGACGGTGGCGCGACGCTCGAGGGCGAAAAGGCGGGGCGCTCACTGTCTACCGGATTGCTGGGGTGGCTGGAGACGCTGCAGGCGGAGCACGCCGCTGGGGCCGGCTTCGACACGCTGGCCGCACGTCACCGCCTGCCAGCCGATTACATCCGCGCCACCTTGCAGGACCCGCTGGAAGCCGCTCCTGCCGACACCGTTGAGGAGAACGAAGCATGAGCCAGCCCGATCCTGAAATCGTCAAGCCCAAGATTGGCGCCTACCGCCGTCACTTGCTGGTTTGTACCGGCTCGCGCTGTACGCAGCAGGGCGAATCGCAGATGCTGTTCGACAGCCTGGGCGAGAAATTCAAGGCCGCCGGGCTCGACGCCGGCGACCTGCGCGTCAAGCGCAGCCGCGTCAACTGTTTCGCCGCCTGTAAAGGCGGGCCGGTGATGTGCGTGCAGCCCGACGGCACTTGGTACTACAACGTCACGCCGCAGAACATGGACCGCATCATTGAACGTCACCTGGTCGGCGGCCAGGTGGTGGAAGATTTGGTATTTCACCAAGGCCCCGGCGGTGGTGAATGAGCGTAGTGACGGCGTATGCTGGTACTGACCGGGTGTTCCCGAACATTTTTGCTGGCCGTAACGGGCGCGTCGGGCGCCTTGCACCGCATCCCGCTACGACCGCCAAAATGCACAACTTACTTCTCCAGCAACTCGGCAAATACCTCTGCAGTCACCGACCTGCTGTAAAAATCTCCCTGTGCCGACGGACAGCCATGCGCCTGCACGAAGGTCGCCTGCTCGGCGGTTTCCACGCCTTCCGCAATGACCTTCAGGCGCAACGTGCGCGCCATCGCGATGATGGCGGCGATAATGGCCATGTCGTTCGCATGCTGCCCTATGCCGCGCACAAACGACTGGTCGATCTTGAGCGCCTGAATCGGGAAACGCTTCAGGTAGGACAGGCTGGAATATCCGGTGCCGAAATCGTCCATCGATAGCTGGATGCCCATATCGCTCAGTTGGGTCAGCGACGCCAGATTGTCGTCGTTCGGCTGCATCAGAATGCTCTCCGTGATCTCCAGGTCCAGTGCATCCGGGGGCAGCCCGACCTCTTCCAGGAGGCGCGCGACGTTCTGCGCGAAACCGGGCTGCAGCACCTGCCGCACCGACAGGTTCACCGCGACCGCCATGTCGTCATGGCCAGCGTCGCGCCAGCGCTTAAGCTGCATGCAAGCCTCGCGCAATACCCACTCGCCAAGCGGCAGGATCAGTCCGGTTTCTTCGGCAATCGGAATGAATTCGGCTGGCGATATGAAGCCGCGCTCGGGCTGCTGCCAGCGTAGCAGTGCTTCCGCCGCGAAGATGCGGCCGCTGGAAATGTCAACCTGCGGCTGGTAATGCAGGCTGAACTCGCCGCGCGCGAGCGCCTGCCGCAGTTGGTTCCCCAATAGCAGGCGATTCTGCGTGGCCGCATTCAGGGCGGGAGTAAAGAACTGGTAATTGCCGCGCCCCGTTCCCTTTGCGTGGTACATCGCGATATCGGCAGTCCGCATCAGCACTTCAGCGTCGATGCCATCGGCCGGATACAGGCTGATGCCGATGCTGCAGCTCACATGCAGTTCATGAGTATCCACCGCAAACGGCACGTGCAATGCA
>CBILOJ010000288.1:0-2229 GCA_966238525.1 uncultured Methylophilaceae bacterium
AGATTGCGCGTCGATTTGACGTCGTAGATGATGCGGGCGCCGGGCTGGCGTGCCAGCACGTCTTCGGCGAACAGCAGCAGCTGGCGGTCGGGATAGATGATGGCGCCATCCTTGGTGACGACGCCGAGGCGATCGCCGTCGCCGTCGAAAGCAAGGCCGATCTCGGCGTCGCCGGCAGCGAGTGCCCGGATCAGGTCGGCGAGGTTCTCCGGCACCGACGGGTCGGGGTGGTGGTTGGGGAAATGGCCGTCCACCTCGCAGAACAGCTCCTGCACCTCGCAGCCCAGCGCTTCGTAAAGCCGCTTGGCAAACGCGCCGGCGACGCCGTTGCCGCAGTCCACGGCCACCTTCATCGGCCGCGCCAGCTTGACGTCGTCGGCGATGCGCGCGATGTACTCGGGCGCGATGTCGTAGCTGCTTTCGGTGCCGCTGCCTTCGAACAATTGCTTCTGTTCGATACGCTGGCGCAGGCCCTGGATGGTTTCCCCGGACAGGGTTTCATTGGCGAGCACCATCTTGAGGCCGTTGTATTCCGGCGGATTGTGGCTGCCGGTGACCATGACGCCGCAATTGGTGACCAGGTGCTGCGCGGCGAAGTAGACCATGGGCGTGGCGACGCAGCCCAAATGAATCACGTGCAAGCCGCTTTTGCGGATGCCGCGCGCGAGAGCGGCGGCAAGTTCGGGGCCCGACAAACGGCCGTCGTAGCCGATGCAGATTTGCGTCTGGCGGCGGGCCGCCGCTTCCGAGCCCAGCGCCTGACCAATGGCTTCGACGATTTCGGGCGTCAGCGTTTTGCCGACAATGCCGCGGATGTCGTAGGCCTTGAAAATTTCATGCGGCAATGCGGAGAAGGTGGCGGTCGGTAGTGAGTGCGTGGCGTTCAAGGCGATGCTTTCTGATGAGTTCATGGAATTATCAGCCGCTTTGCGGCAAACCGACAATAGCCGAGGCTTGGGCCCGCGTCTGTTTTTTGCCGCACGGCAGAGTATGGCCGCGACGGATGGCTCCGCGTCAAATGACTATGCTGCGCAGGCGTCGGTACAAGTCGTACAGCAGCCCGGTACTTGCCAGCACCCAGGCCAGCAGGGCGGCGTAGAGGAAAGTTTCGGACAAGGGCAGCAGAAAGCCGAAATGCAATACCGTCGCCATTTCATCGGTGCAAGCCGCGTACATGCCGAGCGGGAAGACCGCGCTCCAGTACGAGGTATCGTAGCGCAGCGGGTAGCGTTTGTAGCCATAGCGCCAGACGCCGAGCAACAGCAGCATGGGAATCCACCAGGTGCCGGTCGCCCAGTAGAAGATGGTGAAGCCTTCAATGAACGGCAGCATGGCATGCAGCAGGGGCGCATCCGCGGCATTGGCGATCAGCAGCGCGCCGGTCAGCGTCGAAATCGCCATCGCGCCCATGTTGATCCAGTACGGCGGCGACAGATCGTCGACATGGAGCCGGAAGAATGTATAGCGGTAAAAGATCAGCGTCATGGTCCAGATATAGAGCATGCCGCCGCACAGCCATAGCGCCAATGTCAGTAAATTCAACTGCGGCTGCCACGCTGCGCTGGTTTGCGGTACCAGCAGCGCGCCCAATGCCGCCACTGATTGCGTGGCGACCACTGCCAGCAGCCAGCTGCCGTTGATGCCGCGATCGAGGGTGGGCTTTTCGGCCTTCAGCGTCAGTGCGGCGAAAATCGCGTAGATCAGGATCAGCCACAGTCCGAGCGCGACATACCACAGCAGCAGTCCGGCGCCGTAATTGCCATCAAGCACAATGAACTGGCTGCCGATGACGCTGGAACCGGCCACCATGGTAAAGATGCCCGGTCCGCGCAGATGGTCGGCCAGATCGCCGAAAAAACGTGCCGGCCAGCGCAGCGCGCGCAGCAAGCTCAGCAGCCACAGCAGCGCATACAGCAGCAGATTGAGATGAAACATCGCGTGCGCAAGTTGCGGCAAGGCCAGCAGGTAAGCGCTGATCGAGACGATGCCGGTTGCCATCACCATGCCGAAGCACGAAAGCGGCAGCTCGGCCAGCCCTGCTGCAAGACGGGTGCCGGATAGGGCGCTCAACATGGTTCGCATCTGCCTAGTATAGCTTTGCCTGATACGGACGAGCCAGGCTGATGGATGGTAGGCGCCAATGCTGTCTTGATATGGCTGCGGATGAACGGTGATTAACGCGAATGAAACCCGGAAGGCTGTACGGCAATTCCGGCCAGATAATTGTAG
>CBILOJ010000289.1:0-2180 GCA_966238525.1 uncultured Methylophilaceae bacterium
ACCGCTTCCACGACGGCCACCATGGCGCCTTTCATCCCCTTAAACGTAGTCTTTGACGTATGGCAGCTGCTTTGCAACAGCGACCGCGCCAATCGACATAACTGCGCCCTTGAGCGTGCCAGCGCCCATGAACTTATATGCGGCGAAAAGAGCGCCGGCAGCAATTGCCAGCTTTTTGATATCGACGTCCATTTTGTAACTGTCCCTCGTGTGTTGAAGAAATTGACAGTTACGGATTAAATGCGCCGGAATTGCAGAAGTGAAACAGCCCCCCTATTGAGGGGGGCCGCATTGCAGAATTCGACCGCTATCATGGCCGGCCAAAATATTTTGCTATTTGATGGAAATACTACCCCTACTCACTGCGCCGCTGGTCATATCCCGCTCAATGAAGGCCAGCGGTGCCAGTTCCTTAATTTCCGCACCTGGCACCCCCAGCGCATTGGCCAGGACTTTAATGTCACCCTCGAAGTTGAGCCGGCCGGTGCGAATGACGGTCGCATTGGAATAGAAATCTTTATCGACCTGCGCCGGCCGCTGTGAGGCGCCAATAACCCGCATGCCTTTATGCCGGCCGCGCGAGGTGCAATCAGACCAATTCGGCGGCGCCGCATCGGCTTTGGTCACCTTGTTCAATTCCTCGACTACCAACCAGCAATCACCGATTTCAAATGCCAGCTTGCAGACCAGCTCGAACTGTTTGACCAGCAGCACGTTGGCGGGCTGCATCGCTACGGCAAACGATTTGCTGCGCGCAGCTGCCGCCAGATCGTTGGCCGTATGCACTGGCCTTGCTACCGAACCATATTCTCGCATGGGGTCCCAAATGATCAGCCGCTTCGGTTTTTTGGTCTTGATCTCGTTTTTGATATAGGTGGATTTCCCGGAACCAGAGCCACCCATGACCACGACAATTTCGGCATTGTTGGCGACGCTCATGCTGGCGTCACCTCAATCGGATTATCAGCAGTGGCAGGCTGGGGCGCCGGCTCGGGCTCGACGGTTTTTTCCGGTCGCTTCTTTGCTGCCTTTTGCGCTTCGATACAACCGAACAGCGGCAGGCCGGCCACCATTGCCAGCTCGAGCCAGGCCATTAACTTGCCGCCGCCCTTCCCGACGAAGCGTTCCATGTCCAGCCCGTACTCATCGCAGATTTTGATAATTGAGCTGGCGATAGCTTCGACCTGAGCCGGCGTGTAGTGCTCGCGCACGAATGGATAAACGCTATTGGCGCCGACAACCAACAGGCCAAGCACTTGCTTAAGCACTGGATGGAAACGGGCATTGCCCTCGGCAATCTGAATGGCAGCGGCTTGAGCCTGCTCGGCTTCCAGATCGGGAATTTGATTTGCGGCGGCGATCTCGGCATCCAGGGCGGACGCTTCCTTGCTGATATGGTCGATGCTCATTTGGCACCCCACATATCACTAACTTTGTTCGGGGCCGGGACTGCACTGGCGGGTACTGAATCGGCTACACCCTCCGCAGAAGATGCAGCCGGTTTAGCACCCCCCTCATTGGAGGGTGCGGTCGGCGGTCGCTCATGCGGCTTGATATCCTTCAACCAGTTTGCATGATCCATGTTACCGAGCCGCGCATAGGCCGACTTTTCGCAATAGTCGCAATGGTAGGACAGCGTTGAATTTTCGTTTTCCTTGACCACGACGGTCTGACCGCAGCCACGCGTTTCGCACTGCATCGTGCCCTTGATGATTTTTGCCATGATTAAGCCTTCCGCTTTGAAAAACTGGTTACGCCGGCAATCCACCCCTGCCATGGCAGATTAGCGGCAGCAAATGCATAGCTGCCAGGCATGTCCGGGTCTCGCTGCAGCAGCGCCTTTGAATTTCCCTTGCGCTTCGTGAAGTCATACTCGAACGCTCGGCGCTCGTTTTCTATCTCAATTTCCATAACTGTCGACCCTCGCATTATTGGGCGATGCAAGATCCCGCATCGCCAGTTCCGTCAAAATATCCAGCATAGCTTGACGCTCCAACGCTGGCATTTTTTCAAGGCGCGCCCGCCACCGCTTTTGCTGCCTCTTGATGCGTTCGCGTTCCCTGAAATTTGCGCCGAGATATTGCAGGTCGTGGCGCTGCTCTCCCGGCTTGAAATTCATCCAAACTGTTTCTGTCGCCAGTCCGCGCCGCGTCATCGCTTGAAAATCTACGCTGTACCAG
>CBILOJ010000290.1:0-2173 GCA_966238525.1 uncultured Methylophilaceae bacterium
GGCCCTGCTCGGTGCGTGTGCGAATATAGCCGTAGCCGCCGCCGACGAGCACGTGATCGGTGAGCTTGTAATTGATGCCGGGGCGGATCAGGTACTGGTCGAATTCGCGGCCTTCCTGCTTGAAGCGCGGCTGCAGCTCCATGTACCAACGCAGCTTATCGGTAAGGTTGCCTTCGGACGTGAGGTTGAACCAGGCGCGGCCATCTTCGATGGTTTCGGCCTGCAGCGGCATCGTTAGCAACGCCAGGGCGGCGGATAGGATATTGCGTAGAATCGACGTCATCATTCTTTCCGGAAGCTGGGTCAGTTTCAGATCAACGCACGTTGCTCCAGCTCAGGGGGTCGAACGGCTTGCTGCGATGGCGCAGTTCGAAATACAGTCCTGCAGTTTCACTGCCGCCGCTGTTGCCGACCGCGGCGATGGTGTCGCCGGCCTTGACCTCGTCGCCGACCTGCTTCAACAGGGTCTGATTGTAGCCGTACAAACTCATGTAGTCGTTGCCGTGGTCGATGATGAGCAGGTTGCCGAAGCCGCGCAGCCAGTCGGCGAATACCACGGTGCCGCTGGCGACCGATTTGACCTCGCTGCCGGACGCCGACTTGATGAACAATCCCTTCCAGGAAATGCCGGTATCTTCGCGTGCGCTGCCGAAGCGATTGGTCACGTCGCCGACTACCGGCAGGCGCAGTTTGCCCTTGAGCGCGGCGAAATTGCTGCCGTCGAACGCGGCACTGGGTAGCGTGCTGTTGCGCGCCACCGGCTTGTCACTGCCCGGCTTCTCGCGCTCCTTGCGCGGCGCTGCCTTGGGCACGATGCGCGACAGGCGTTCCACTAGGTCGGACAGGCGTTTCTCGTCACGCTTGAGCTTGCTGATTTCGCCGCGCTGGCTCTTGATCTTGGCGGACAGTTTTTTCAGCTGCTTGTTGCGCTCGGCCTTCTGCGCCTGCAGCTCCTTGCGCTCCTGTTCCTGCGCTGTTTTCAGCGTCTCGATATTGTCGAGCGCGGCAGCAGCCTCGCTGTTGAGCTGGGCCAGATTGCCGAGATTGGCCTGCATTGCCTCCATGAGTTCGGCGCGCGCGCGCGACACGTAGGAGAAATAATGCAGTTCGCGCGCAATGGCATTGGGATCCTGCTGCTGCAGCGCCATTTGCAGGTAGCTTTGTCGGCCGTGCGTGTATTGGTGATAGAGCTGCGCGCTCAGGAGCTGCTGTTGCTGCTGCAGCGAGGCGTCCACGGCACTCTGCTGTTGCTGCAAGGTCTGCAGCGATTTCTGGTTTTGCTGGTATTGGCGATTGAGTTCGTGCAGCTTGCGGTTGGCATCGCTAATGGCTTTTTCGCTTTGCTTGAGCTCGTCGGCCGCTTCGCTATGCGCCGTCTGCGAGCTGTCGAGCTCCTTCTTCAATGCTTTAATGCGCTGCTGCAGGTCGCCGAGGGCAGCCTTGGACTTCTCCGCCTTGCTGGCCGCCCAGGTACTCGCGCCCGGCAACAGGCATAGCGCGAGGCCGAGCGCCGCGGCAATACGGGCTTGCCGGCTCAGCACGGGCGGCTCAGTTCCATGCTTGAACGAGAGTGCTGCAATGCAGGCAGGCGATATCAGGCATCGAATGTGACCAGGGCACGACCGCTCATCTCGGGCGGCTGCGGCAGCCCCATCATCTTGAGCAGGGTAGGTGCGAGATCGCACAAGGCGCCGGTTTCGGCCAATTGCGCCGGCCGGCCGATGTAAATCAGCGGTACCAGATTGGTGGTGTGCTGCGTATGCGGCTGGTTGTTCTCGTAGTCCATCATGGTTTCGACATTACCGTGATCGGCCGTGATCAGCACTTCGCCGCCGTTCTGCACCATGGCTTCCACTACGCGGCCGACGCAGGCGTCCACGGCCTCCACCGCCTTGATCGCGGCCGACAGGATGCCGCTGTGGCCCACCATGTCGGTATTGGCAAAATTACAGATGATGGCGTCGTACTTGCGGCTCTGGATCGCTTCGACGAGCTGGTCGGTCACTTCCGGCGCGCTCATTTCGGGCTGCAGGTCGTAGGTGGCGACCTGCGGCGACGGCACCAGAATGCGCTCCTCGCCCTCGAACACGCGTTCCTCGCCACCGTTGAAAAAGAAAGTGACGTGCGGATACTTCTCGGTTTCGGCGATACGCAGCTGCGTCATTCCCCGGCT
>CBILOJ010000291.1:0-2150 GCA_966238525.1 uncultured Methylophilaceae bacterium
TCCAGTACGTTGAGCAGCTTGGCTTGCAGCGTCAGCGGCAATTCGCCGATTTCGTCGAGAAACAGCGTGCCGTCTTCGGCCGCCTCGATCAGTCCGCAGCGCGAGACCTGCGCACTGGTGAACGCGCCTTTTTCATGGCCGAACAGTTCGCTTTCGATCAGCTCGGCCGGCAACGAGGCACAATCGACGTGGACGAATGGCCGTCCGCGGCTGGCGCAGGACAGATGCAGCAATCGCGCCACCACGTCCTTGCCGGTTCCGGTTTCGCCATGGATGAGCACGGTAGGCGAAATGGCATCGGAGTCGGCGACAAGCTGGCCGATGCGCTCCACCTGCATGCGGATTTGTTTCATGACCAGGCTTTCGCCCAGGAATTCGACGCCGTCGGTTTCGTGCGTATTGCGCTGGCGTGAATGGTCGAGATGATGCCGCAGCCTGACCGAGCTTTCGGCTTTTTCTATGGCGAGCAGCAGCTCTTCGAGATCGACCGGCTTCTTCAGGTAATCGACCGCGCCCTGCTTCATGGCGCTGACCGCATCGTTGAGGTCGCCATGCGCGGTCATCACAATCACGGCGATACCCTTGACCACGAGCTCGCCGAGTAAATCCATGCCGTTGCCGTCGGGCAATCGCATGTCGAGCAGTACCAGATCCGGCATGAGCTGGCGCACTTGATCGCGGCCCTGGGCCAGCGTTTCGGCATGCTTGCACTCATAACCGGCTTGTTGCAGCCGCTTGGCTACCGCGCGGCCGAACAAGGCCTCATCTTCAACAATGAGGATGCGCGCCTTCTGACTGCTCATGCTAGACATTGGCGCGTCATCCTGCATCGTTACACCTTCTTTCTAGTGATTTAAGCGATAAAACAGCCCGGCTTACTTCTTGCCGCCGAATGCGTAGCGTACGCCAATCCAGCCGGCACGCGGTGCACCTGGTGCATAAAGCGCTGCGAACTCATCTTCACCGCCCATGAAGCTGCCATTGGGGTTGAAGAAGTTTTCGCCAAGCATGCCGCCGCTATAGTACTCACGATCGAAGACGTTGATTGCCTTGGCGAATACTTGCCAGCCGCTCTTGCCGAAATCATAGCGCGTGTCGAGGTTGACCACGGTATAGCCGCTGACCTTGGCGCCTTCGCCGTCATGATCGTTGTTCTCGTTGCCATGTGAATACTGGTCGGAGAAAGCAATGATATTGGTACCTACGCTCCAGTTCTGCGTGGCCTGGTATTCGCCGCGGAACTTGAACTGATGCTGCGGAATGCCAGGAATACGATCGCCGGGATGTACATGGATCGCTTCGATATCATCGCCGTTTGCGTCGACACCGATGACTTCTGCCGAGCTGTTAACTTCGGAGACCAGGTCGAAGCTGCTTTCGTAAGTGGCCTTGATATAGCTATAGCCGGCAAACCAGCTGAACTTGCCTTCAACACCGTTCAAGCCCAGATCGAGACCAACGCGACGCGTCTTGCCGACGTTGTCGAAGTAGCCCGCACCCGAGGAATTGGCCGCGATAAACTGGATATCGTCGGTATTCTGCGTACGGTAGATGCTCGCCGTGTAGCCGATTGATGGGCTCAGGTTGCCACGAACACCACCTTCAAAGGTCTTGGAGACCACCATGTCGAGCGGCGGATCGCCGGCCATCGCATTCGGCAGTTTGCAAGGCTGGTCCGGATTGGCACAACCAAGCTCAATCGATGTCGGTGCGCGGCTGCCTTCGTTATAGCTGCCGTAGAAGGAAATATCCTTGGTCGGCGCTATGGTCAAACCAATCGCAGGATTGAAGCGGCTGAAGCTGTGTTCGGCAGTGAGCGATTCGTTATTAGCCACCACCGGGTCGGGAATCGGATTCAGGTAATCGTAGTTCTCGACTTTGGTGTGGTTATAACGGCCTGACAGCGTCAGGTGCGTGATGTCGTTGATGGAGAACGTATCGGTCGCGTAAATGCTCCAGGTGCGGTTCTTGCCTTCCAGTTCCACCGGAGCTTCATCGCTGAATATGCCCGAGCCGATGACGCCGCGGTCGAAATCGATGATATTGCCGTATTCGGTGGACTGGCTGAAGCGCGTGCGCCCATAGTCGTAGCCAAGACCGGCGGTGAACTGGTTGGCGTGCTCGAACCAATCCTGGCCGAACGTCAGCTG
>CBILOJ010000292.1:0-2117 GCA_966238525.1 uncultured Methylophilaceae bacterium
ATGATTTTACGCACGGTCGCGCCTTCGAGGTATTTCTGTATGCACGGCTGCTCCACGGCAAGGCGCTCGAGCGCGGCCTTGTCGAGTTCGCGTGCCACTGTCATGCTGCCGCGCAGCTTGCCGTTTACCTGCAGCACCAGCTCCACCTCGTCCTGCACCTGGGCGGCGGCATCGGCATGCGGCCAAGCCGCCTCCGTGATTGCATTCTGCGGACGCAATTGTGCCCATAGCGCCTGGCAAATATGCGGTACCACCGGCGACAGCAGCAACACGGCCGCTTCCAGCACTTCCTGGCGCACGGCACGCGCGATGAGATCGCTGCTTTCCAGCTTGGCCAGTGCGTTCATGAGCTCCATGACCGAGGCGATAGCGGTGTTGAAGGTATGGCGGCGGCCGTAGTCGTCGGTGACCTTTTCTATGGTCTGGTGCAGCTGGCGTCGCAATGTCTTGAGCTCGGCTGGCAGTTCGCCCGCGGTATAGGCCGGCAGCAGGCCTTGTTCGACGTGGTCGTAGACCGCTTTCCACAGGCGCTTGAGGAAGCGGAACGCGCCCTCGACGCCGGCATCGGACCATTCCAGGCTTTGCTCGGGCGGCGCGGCGAACATCATGAACAGCCGCGCGGTATCGGCACCGTAGTTGTCGATGAGCTGCTGCGGATCCACGGTGTTGCCCTTGGACTTCGACATCTTGGCGCCGTCCTTGAGCACCATGCCCTGCGTCAGCAGCTTGGTGAACGGCTCGTCGTTCTCGAGCAGGCCGACGTCGCGCATGAGCTTGTTGAAGAAGCGCGCATAGAGCAGGTGCAGGATGGCGTGCTCGATGCCGCCGATATATTGGTCGACCGGCAGCCAGTAGTTGGCGCGCTGGTCTGTCATGCCATCCTTGGCGTCGTAACTGGCGTAGCGGGCGAAATACCACGACGACTCGACGAAAGTATCCATGGTGTCGGTTTCGCGCATGGCTGCACCGCCGCAACTCGGACATGTGGTCTCGTAAAAGGCAGGGTCTTTCTTGATCGGCGAGCCGACGCCGTCGAAGCTCACATCTTCCGGCAGCACTACCGGCAGCTGATCGGCCGGCACCGGCACTTCGCCGCAGTCTTCACAATGGATGATGGGAATCGGGCAGCCCCAGTAACGCTGACGCGAAATGCCCCAGTCGCGCAGGCGGTATTGCGTGCGCTTGGCGCCAAGGTTCTTCGCTGCCAGCTTGGTGGCGATAGCGTCGGACGCCTGCTCGAAATCAAGCCCGTTGAATTCGCCGGAATCGAACAGGATGCCGTGTTCGGTATAAGCCTCGGCCAGCGGCAGTGCGAGCTCGTCGTCGGCAGGACGGATCACGGCCTTGATCGGCAGGCCGTACTGCCTGGCGAATTCGAAATCGCGCTCGTCGTGCGCCGGCACCGCCATGACTGCGCCTTCGCCGTAGCCCATGAGCACATAATTGGCGACCCATACCGGCAATTGTTCGCCGTTGAGCGGATGCGTGACGTAAAGCCCGGTGGCCATGCCTTTCTTCTCTGCGGTGGCGAGGTCGGCCTCGGCCACGCTGCCGCGCTTGCATTCGTCAACGAAGGCCTGCAATGCGGGATTGCCTTGCGCCGCTTGGGTCGCCAGCGGATGTTCGGCAGCGACCGCGACATAGGTGGCACCCATGAGCGTATCGGGCCGCGTGGTGTAAACCTTGAGCGTACCTGCACCTTCGGCAAGCGGGAATTCGACCTCGCAGCCGTAGCTCTTGCCTATCCAGTTGCGCTGCATGGTCTTGACCTGCTCGGGCCAGCCCGGCAGGTTGTCGAGTTCCTGCAGCAGTTCCTCGGCATAGGCCGTGATCTTCATGAAATACTGTGGAATGTCGCGCTTTTCGACCAATGCACCGGAGCGCCAGCCGCGGCCATCGATGACCTGTTCGTTGGCGAGCACGGTCTGGTCCACCGGATCCCAGTTCACGGTGGCGGTTTTCTTGTAGATCAGTCCCTTTTTGAACAGCTCGGTAAAGAGCCACTGCTCCCACTGATAGTATTCGGGCTTGCAGGTCGCGAGCTCGCGACGCCAATAGACGGCAAGCCCCAGGCTCTTGAGCTGGGCGCGCATGTGGTCGATGTTGCGGTAGGTCCA
>CBILOJ010000293.1:0-2094 GCA_966238525.1 uncultured Methylophilaceae bacterium
GCGCTGTTCGTCGGTTCCGAATTCGGCATCAATCCATCGCGCGTGGTTTCACTGCTGTTCATCACGGCCATGCTGGTACTGATCGCAGGCCTGCTGTGCTTTCTGCGTGAAATCTCGCTGTCAACGGGCACCATTGAAAAGCCTGAGCAATAAGGCTTGCAGGCGGTTTTTAGGCGGCGGCGCTGCTGCGCCCGGCGCCTGGGCATGGAAGAACAGGCTGTGGCGCGCCAGCAGCATGAGCACGCTGGGCCAGAACAGCGTATTGAGCACGTCGTGCATGCCTGCATCCCAGCGCCAGTAACCGTAGAAAGCCAAATCGTCGCGCATGTCGAGCAGTTCGCCAAATAGCGCCGCCGCCCATACCGCCAGCCAGGGCAGATAGGAACGCAACGGCTTGCGCAATGCGGCGGCCGATAATAGGAAGACGCCCAGCCCGAAATAGATATGCAAGGCATCGCGCGACAAGCCTGTAGTCAGAATGATGGTCGTCTTGATGGCTTGTAGCGTGGTGGTGGGTTCCATGGCGTGATCTTTTGCTGGACGGCTGAAGTCGCTGTGTGGGGGTTGCCCCATGATGCCATCGCGCCCCTATGCAGGCAATCCATGTCTAATCCAGGCTGGTACTGCTGAGGGGAATCATTCCTTGCTCACAGGCAAGATCGCCGGCAACGCAACTTACGCGCCGACCACGGAAGGTGGTTTACAAATTAGTGGTGGGTTACCGCAAGGAGAAAGCGGCAACGGGCATCAACCGTCGCCGCTTACAAGCGTAGGAGCCGAATTGTCGATAGCTCCAGCAAACACTCCGACGTCAAATATCCTCGACGCCGAAACCTGCATTTCTTACCGCCGACTTCAACTGCTCGGGCGATGTTTGCGTTTCGTCATAGCTGACGTTGGCGAGTCCGGTATCGAGCACGACCTGTGCATCGGCTACGCCATTGACTGCCTTCAGCACGCCCTGCACGCTAAGTACGCAACTGCCGCAGGTCATGCCGCTGATTTTCATCGATTCATTTTGCATCATTGCTTCCGTTCAAGTCATAGCGCCAGTTCGCCGGCTGCTGCGATCGGGCTGGTTCCCATCCTCAGGCATTCTTCAGCACAATGGCGGCAGGCATCCGCGCATTGCTGGCAATGGCCTTGCTCATGCCGTTGGCACTCTTCTGCACACTGCTCGCAGATTTCGGCACAGTCCTGGCAGATCAGATCGACAAATTCGCTTTCGCGCCGCATGAAATCCACCGCCAGGCGACAAATGGCGGCGCAATCCCGATCCAGTGAAATACACCGCGCCATAGTTTCCGGATGTGGCTCTTTTTCGCAGGATCTGGCGCAATAATCGCAGAATTCGGCACATTTTGTACAGGCTTCGATACAGGCTTGATACGGATCGTGAGGCATGGCTGCTCCTTGGATAAAAGCGCCTGGAACCAGGCTAACGGCTATTTTCGCCAATCCATTGCGCGCGCTTTGTTCCCTGCGCCACATAGCCGGAATTCCGTTAACGATGATATGGCGCCGCCAGCGGTTCGCCGATGAATAGCCCCTGCGTGGGCCAGGCGACGCTCTTCCAGTAAGCTTCTATGGCACTGGCGCCGGAAAGATAGGCTTTGAGCAATATCTCCGGCTGCGGAAATTTTTGCCAGTGATTGCAGGGCTCGGATACGGTGCCGTAACTGGCCGTAGCGCCCGCCTCCAGCCAGCGCAAACTGCTCATCTGACCGTGCTTGCCCAACAGGTCGCCACCGAACGAAGTCAGGTGATCGGCCAGCGCACCGGGCAGGAACTTTAACGTATCGAGATTTGGCACGATGGGCAGGCCGATCTGGTAGAACATGATGTCTTGTGTGCCGGTCAGCGTATTGGCCTGCAGGGTGTGGATGGTCAGCTTACGCGCATCGATCATGCCTGATTTCGGATAAAACCGGACGCGAGCATTACGCGGTTCGTCGGTCGTGGTCAGGAAATAGGCGCCGGCCGGCAGCATACGAAATTCACTCATGACGCCGCGATCGATCAGCGTCTTGGCCTGTGCCACGGTTTCCACCGGCAACAGCATCGAAAGCCGCATGCCGAAATCGCGCTGCGGAT
>CBILOJ010000294.1:0-2083 GCA_966238525.1 uncultured Methylophilaceae bacterium
GCAGGCGTCATCATCGATAGGGCGTAGGTTATGCGGATACAGCCGCTTGGCGCAAGGTCACGAAGCGCAGTTTGCGTGCCGTTGCATGCTCGAGCAGAGCGGGCAACACCGCCACTATGACGGGAATGCCGTCCGGCGTCTGTGCGGCATTGCCGTCGTGCAGCAGCAGGATGGCGCCCGGGCGCAAACCGTGCAGCAGCCGCTGCAATACCCGGCTGGCATTGCCGGTACGCGTATCGAAACCGCGCGCCGACCAGCTGGCAAGCTGCAGTCCGAGATTCGCCAATACCGGCGCCAGGAACGGGTTGCGTAGCCCGGCCGGCGCCCGGAAGAAAGTGGGCACCACGCCCGTGATCCGTGTCAGCGTCCGCTGCGCGGCCTCGATCTCGCGCCGGAAGCCGATTGGACCCAGCAATGAAAAATGATGCCGGTGACGCTGGCTGTGATTTTCCACGGCATGGCCGCGGCGCACGATCTCGCGACACAGTTCCGGATAGCGTTCGGCTTGCTCGCCTATGCAGAAAAAGGTCGCGCTGACCCGATGCCGGTCGAGCAGCGCCAGTACTTGCGGCGTCACGACAGGGTCGGGGCCGTCATCTATGGTCAGTGCGATTTCGCCGCGTGCCGCACTCGCAGGCGGTAGCGCCGTCCAGTTCGATCCCAGCCAATGGCTGCGCGGCCACAAACCCAGCAGCATGATAACGGCATGATTGGCGACGAGCACCGCCAGCAACCAGGGCCACAGCCGGGGCGCAAGCGCGAAGATGACAAGACAGCACACGTGCAGCGCCACCGAGGCGGTAATGAACGGCGTGGGGTGCCAGCGCCGGACCATGTGTTCACCCATGCTGCAAGTCACCTTGATGAGGAGTCCCGAAGCGGCGATCGAGAAAATCGTCCCAAAGCCGGCGCCACACCGGCCACACATGGTCGCCCGGCACGTGCAGCACCTGAGACGGCGGCAAGGCTTGGGCCATCATGGCATGGCTGCCGGCAAAGCGGTCATCTTCGCCGTAGGCCAGAAATATTTCAGGCAGCCCTGCGTGTGTTTTGAGCCAATGCCAGTTACGGCGCTCGATGTCGTCTTCCGTCAGCTCGCCCGGCGACCAGGCAGCCATGCCGCCGGCGGCGCGGATTTCATTGGTGGTCATGCGGTTGCCGGGGTAGGGGGCCAGGAGCAGCAGGCCGTGGGCGAGATCGGCATACCGCTGGGCGCAAGCCATGGCGACGTAGCCGCCGATCGAAATGCCGGCAAGCCAGATTTCGTGATACCTGGCGCGCAGCGGCGCGACAATGTCGGCATAGAGCTGGCCTACGCCGGCTCCATCGGTCACGTGCTCGAACTCAAGCGCGGCCATGACGATATCCATCGACAGTCCGCGTTCGCGTACGGCGCTGACAAAACCGGCCTCAATGAAATCGCGCGGGCCGTGACAAGCGCCCGGCAGCAGCAACATCAGGATGTCGGCGTGGCGGCCGGGGGTGGCGAAATCGGCGATGCTATTCATGGTGTGCCTGTGTCGATCGCGGTGCGGCGAATGCCGCGGCGAACAGTAGTGCCAGGATGACGCCGGGCGCCACCGTCATGCCGAGTGCCTGCAGCACCGGCACGCTGGAAAACGCGAGCAGCCCGAAGCCGAGCACGGTGGCGACATTGGCGAACAGCAGCGAAGCATAGGTGCGCGGCGCCAGGGTCTCGCTGTCGTCGGACTGGACGAAGAACAAGGCGTAATTGGAGCCGATGGCAACGATCAGCAGCAGCCCGATCAGATGCAGGATGATGAGCTGTTTGCCGCCCAGGGCCAGCGCGGCCGTCACCACCACCACAGCCGCGGCGAGCGGCACGATGACGCGCAGCACGCGCGCCGGCGAGCGCAAGGTGACGAACAGCAGAGCGACAATGGCGACGATGCCGGCCAGCGACAACACGATGGCCTCATGCAGATAGCCCAGGTAGAGGCGATCGGTCTCGATTTTGAGATCGATGAACAGTGCGCCCGTGCCCGCAAGCGCCGTTCTGATGCGATCGCCGTCGATGCCGTCGCCGGTCGCAGTCAACGGCAGCAGCGCATTCCAGCCGCGG
>CBILOJ010000295.1:0-2074 GCA_966238525.1 uncultured Methylophilaceae bacterium
TGATGCAGAAGCTGGCTGAAACACGCTCGGCGCATGCCAGCTTCGTCGAGAAAAAGTCCATTGCCATGCTGGAACAGCCGGTGGAATCGTCGGGCGAATTGTTCTATACCGCGCCGGACCGCTTCGAAAAGCGCACATTGCAACCCAAGCCTGAAGTCATGCGGCTCGAAGGCGGCACGCTCATTGTCGAGCAGGGCCGCAAAAAGCATGTGCTGCGCCTGGAACGCTATCCGGAAATTGCCGCGTTCATCACCAGCATACGCGGCACCCTGGCGGGTGACCGCGCCGCGCTCGAACAGAATTTCGCGCTGAACCTGACCGGCGACGAGCAGGACTGGACGCTGGAACTTGAACCTACGGCGGACAATATCAAGAAGATCCTCGCGCGCATGCGCATCGCGGGCAGCGGCGGCACGCTGCGCAGCATTGCCATCGACCAGGCCGACGGCGACAGTTCGTTCATGACCATCACGCCGCTTCCCGCGCCATAAGGCGTCTCGCCTCATGACTTTGCCCAAATCCGGACGGCTCGCGATCGCGCTGTGGCTGGCGGCCGTCTTGGCTTGCCTCGCCATCATAGTCCGCAGCCATTTCACCGCCGACCTGTCGGCTTTTCTGCCGCGCACGCCCACGCCGGAGCAGCAGATGCTCGTCGACCAGCTGCGCGACGGCCTCGCCTCGCGGCTCATCCTGGTCGGCATCGAAGGCGGGGATGCGGCGGCGCGCGCCCGGATTTCGCTGCACATGGCAAAACAGCTGCGCCCGCAGCCCGCTTTCGCCAGTGTCGCCAACGGCGAGGAAACCGCCAGCGAACGCGACCGGGCCTACCTGTTCGAGCATCGTTACCTACTGAGTCCGGCGGTAACGCCGGAGCGCTTCAGCATAGAAGGTCTGCATGCGGCCGTCAGCGACAGCATAGACAGCCTGGCCTCGCCGGCCGGCCTGCTGACCAAGGCGCTGCTGCCGCGCGACCCTACCGGCGAAATGATGCAACTGCTGGGCGAGCTCGATAGCGATAGCCGGCCGCAAACGCTGCACGGCGCCTGGGCGTCGCCCGACGGCGAGACGGCGCTGCTATTGGCGCAAACGCGCGCGCCCGGTTCCGATACCGATGCCCAGCAACAGGCCGTGCAGGCCATCCAGGCCGCATTCGACGATGCGGTGCGACAGACGTCCGGGGCCGGCGCATCCCGGCTGCTGATGACGGGGCCCGGCGTATTCTCGGTGATGTCGCGCGATGCGATCAAAGGCCAGGTACGCGTCATTTTCATCGTCAGTACCTTGCTGATCGCGCTGCTGCTGCTCGCCGCCTATCGCTCGTTCGCCGCGCTCGTGCTGGGCTTCCTGCCGGTGGCGAGCGGCATTGCCGCCGGTATCGCCGCCGTCAGCCTCGCTTTCGGCGTGGTGCACGGCATCACGCTCGGTTTCGGCACGGCGCTCATCGGCGAAGCGGTCGACTATTCGATCTATTTGTTCATGCAGGCGGAACGCGGCGCGGCCGGGCAGCGCGCATGGCTGGTCCGCGTCTGGCCGACGATACGGCTCGGCGTGCTGACCTCGATCTGCGGTTTTGCTGCGTTGCTACTGTCCGGTTTTCCCGGTCTCGCCCAGCTCGGGCTTTACTCGATCGCCGGCCTCACCGCTGCGGCACTGATGACGCGCTTCGTGCTGCCGCACCTGCTGCCGGCGAATTTCCAGGTACGCGACGTCTCCGGCCTCGGCCACAAACTCGCGGCCTGGGCCCGACATGCCGTGCGCTTGCGCCATATCGCCATTATCGTGCCCATCATGGCCGGCGTCGTGCTTTACCTGCACCGCGATACGCTGTGGAACCATGAACTGGCGGCGCTGAGCCCGGTGCCCGCCGCCGCGCAGGCGCTCGACACGCGATTGCGCGCGGCCATGGGCGCACCCGATGTACGCTATGTGGTCGTCGCCCATGGCGACAGCGAACAATCGGCTTTACGCGCGGCGGAAAAAGTCAGCGCAGCGCTGCAGCCGCTGGTACAGCAAGGCGCGCTGGCACATGTGGAAACGCCGAGCCGCTATCTGCCCAGCGACGAGCTGCAACGCG
>CBILOJ010000296.1:0-2073 GCA_966238525.1 uncultured Methylophilaceae bacterium
GGGTTGGCGACGACGAGGTCGAAGGTGCCGGTGACGTCATCGAGTAGATTGCTGTGGGCGGCCTGCACATTGAGCGTACGGTTATGCAAAGCATTGGCTCGGGTCAGCGCCAGCGCCTGCGGGTTGATATCCACCGCCAGTACCTCGGTCCGGGGCAGGGCACGACCGAGCAGGATAGCACCCGGACCGGCGCCGCAGCCGATATCCACTGCACGCCGCATCGGTGCCCGGCGATGCTCCAGTGCTTGCCGGATCGCAGTCGTAAAGCGATAGGTATCGGGGCCGAAGAATACCGCATCGGCGGCTTCGGTTGGATAGGCGGAATGCAGGAACATCAGGTCGTCAAGCGTGGCGGCGCGTAGCAGGCTGCGCCAGCCATCCTCATGCGCGACCAGCACGCCGGCTTCACGCAGGCAATCGAAAAGATCATGAGACAGTAGGTGGGCGCGGAAAGGCCGGCTCCAGCCGAAAACACCGTTCAGGTCGCGTGCCCAGGCATTACCAGGACGCGCATTCACTATCGCATGCGTTGCGGGTGTGACCGCGGTATGGGTATAGCCGTGTTGGCGCAGCTGAGACAACAGGGCTGCGAGAGCCTCGGGCGTACAGGTTTCATTCATTCATTGTTTCCTGGTCTGTAGGTTCTGTCCGACCTGATATCGGCCGCTGCGCCGATATCCGCGCAAAGTGCTTTTGGCGACAATGGTCTCAATGCTGTGTTTGCGATGGGGATCATCGCAAATGCCTTCATGTGAACATCGCCTGGCTCGCATAGCCAGCTGCTCGGACGAGGAATCATGCGTATATCCACCGAATGTGTATCCAGTAATCCTTACTTTGTGCCACAAGGGCACGAGCTAGAGTCTAGAGCGCTCTATTTCGAGCTGTCGAGGCGTCAGCCGACAGAACAGGCGTTGTCTGACGCCGGCCGTTATCTCGAGCGGCAGCTGCAATCGGTCGCAGCCTTGGAAGCGGATATACCCGAAGATGCAGCCCAGCTGCCGGCCTGGGTCGCGGACCATGCCGGCCAGATCGGTACGCAGTATGCGGCTTATCTCGAGCAGCGCCGGTCAGGCGCGCCGCGGAAGTTTTTCAGCAATAAATCGCATGCGCTAAATTTTCTGCTGTCGGTGGCACCGACCAAGCTTGTCGACGGCAGTTGGCTCTATGGCCTGGCGGCGCACTGGCGCGATGACCGTTTCGCGCCACTGATCAGAATCTATCTCGAGGAACTGGGCGAAGGCCTGCCGGAAAAGAACCATGTCGTGCTCTACCGGAAGCTGCTGGCGGCGCACGGCTGCGAACAATGGCAACACGGACTCGACGACGAGCATTACGTGCAGGGCGCCATCCAGCTGGCATTGTCCCATCATGCCGACGCCTTCCTGCCTGAGGTCATCGGCTTCAACCTCGGCTACGAACAATTGCCGTTGCATTTGCCGGTCACGGCTTATGAACTCAATGAACTCGGTATCGATCCCTATTATTTCACCTTGCACATCACGGTCGACAATGCCGCTACCGGCCATGCGCAAAAGGCCGCCACCGGTGTGCTGGCGCTGTTGCCGCAGCTCGGCGACGGTCCGGCGTTTTATCGACGCGTCCTCAATGGCTACAAGCTCAACCTGCTGGGCGCGGGGACGACGTCGGTCATCGCCAACTTTGACCTGGAACAAGAAATGATCAAGGTGCTGCGTGGCAAGAGTCTGGTCGGCAAGCACATGCATTCGGATTTCTGCCGCATCGGCGGACGCAGCGTCAATGCCTGGCTGTCCGAACCCGAGCGCATTCCGGAAATGTTGCAGACCTTGCAGCAGAAAGGCTGGATCGAGCGTCACGCCGATCCGCACCGTAGCCGGTTCTGGCGACTGCTCGAAGGCGAGCGCGCCGAGATGTTCGGTGTTTTCAACGCCTACGAGAAGCAGGTCATCTACGATTGGATACTGGGCGATGCCGCAACGACGGCGGAGAGTGACGGGCATAAGCCGCAAGCCCAGCCTGGGCAGCTGACATTCCGTGCACGGCAGCGTCTATTGCGTACGCTGGAGCCGCATGCCATATCCGAGGAAGACA
>CBILOJ010000297.1:0-2045 GCA_966238525.1 uncultured Methylophilaceae bacterium
CGCCCGAGCCGTGGATGCCGCGCTCCTCGAACAGCCGGGACGCCACTTCGAGAATCCGGCTTCTCATGTTGATCACTGTCATTCGATTTTCCTCACATTCTGCGAGTAAACGTTGCGATCGGCCACTTCAATGCACCTGCGAATTATTGATACTGGACGCATAAAAACAGTCCACCTTGGATAAGGCCGACTCCAGATTTCTCAGCTCGGCCAGT
This sequence comes from uncultured Methylophilaceae bacterium, assembly GCA_966238525.1. Classification (GTDB taxonomy): domain Bacteria; phylum Pseudomonadota; class Gammaproteobacteria; order Burkholderiales; family Methylophilaceae; genus CBILOJ01. The sequence continues at coordinate 216 of CBILOJ010000297.1, forward strand.
GAGTACTGGCCGTTGCGAAGATAATCGAGAAAGGCGCCGCGCTGCTCGACCGGCAGCATGGCCGCCTGTGGGTAATCACAGCTGGCTTGCATCATGATGCGGCGGAAGGAATGCAGATGGGTCGGGATGTAAGGCCTCTGCGCAAAAACCGGCTTGTCCAGCCTGGCTGGTGCCGCAGCCAGTTCCTGCACATTAGGCGCATCATGCAGCAGCACGCCATAGCCGCCCCACAGGCAGAATACGGCAAGCAGGCCGACGCAGGCATGCTGCAAATAAGCCGGCACCAGCGGACGTTGCGCCGCCTGCAGCAGCGATTCGATACTGCGCGCGGTCAGATCCCAGGTCCGGGTGGCGTCTTCGCGCGTATGCGCCTTGAGGGCGCCGATCATGATGAACAGGATCTGGTCGGTCAGTGCGGCGGCATCGGTATAACGGCCCTTGCGCAGCTGCAGCTCAATATGGGTTCGGAGTGTTGCAATGTCGGCGGCATCCAGTCCAACAGCCAGACAGTTAACATTGTGCGCCGGATCAGTATCCATCGCTCCAGCCAGCGCCTCCGCCAGCTGGCGCAAGCTCAGCGCTGTCCGTTTATCGGACTTGTTTATCTTGTCCAGCTCGCGCCGCAAATTTTCCGAATTGAATATACTTGAGCTCATAGCCGTGCGCCGCGCATAAGGACAGTAGGTCTGTATCTCGTCGTTATCCCAGAAGGTTCTGTCTATTGTAAACCTGATACCGGCTGTTGCAATGAAAAGATTTTCGATTACAAAGCACCGATGGCATATCAAATAAATGTATGGTTTTAGTCACTTGCATGACCGTCCCGCGTCTAAAATCCAGGCTGATACTGTACGTTCTGCCAAACACAGACCCTGCCTTGCATTGTAGACAGTCCTGTCTGTATACTCCAGTCAACACATATCTTCAAACCTGAAGGAAGCCCATGTCGAACCATCTCGAAAACTTGCTAGCCGACCGCCGCGCCCATGCCTTGAAACTCGAAGATCAAGTGAAAAAGGTGATCGTCGGCCAGGACAAGGCCATTCGCCTGATGAACATTGCCATTTTTGCGCGTGGGCATGTGCTGCTCGAGGGCGGCGTCGGCGTCGGCAAGACCACGCTGCTGCAATCGATCGCCCGCGGCATCGGCGGGGCTTATGAGCGTATCGAAGGCACGGTGGATTTGATGCCGAACGATCTCGTCTACCATACCTATCTCGGTCCCGATGGCCGCCCGCAGATCGACGAAGGCCCGCTGCTGCGCGCCGGCGAGAACCTGTCGGTGTTCTTCTTCAACGAAATCAACCGCGCCCGGCCGCAGGTGCACGCGCTGATGCTGCGCGTGATGGCCGAACGCCACCTGACTGCATTCAAGAAGGAATACCGGTTGCCGCACATGGTGGTATTTGCCGACCGCAACCAGGTCGAGAAGAACGAGACCTTCGAGATTCCGTCGGCCGCCCGTGACCGTTTCATGATGGAAATACCAATCGAGATTCCGCAGGATCGCGAGCTGCGCAAGGCGCTGATGTTCGATACGCGCTTCCAGCATGCCGAAAGCCTGACGCAGCAGGTCGATTCCGGCATCCTGCCGTTCAACGAGCTCAACGATTTCTCCGACACGCTGCAGAACCATATCCGTTCCAGCGATGCCATTGAGGAATACGCACTCGACCTGTGGCAGGCGACGCAGGACCCCGGCCAGTACGGCATCACGCTCGACAGCGTCGACATTACGCGCCTGATCCAGGCTGGTGCCAGCCCACGCGGCATGGGCATGCTGCTCAAGGCGGCGCGCGTACACGCCTGGCTCATGGAACGCGACAGCCT
>CBILOJ010000298.1:0-2002 GCA_966238525.1 uncultured Methylophilaceae bacterium
GTTCCGCTGGATGAGGCGAAAAGCTTCGGCATCGTCGGCGTGGATGACGAAGATCGCGTCGTCGAGTTCCAGGAGAAGCCGGATCGCCCGAACCCGTTGCCGGGAGATGCCAGTCAGGCGTTGGCCAGCATGGGGATCTATGTATTCAATGCCTCATTCCTGTACGAACAGCTGATCCGCGACGCCGATGATCCGCATTCCAGGCATGATTTCGGCCAAGATCTGATTCCCTACATGATAGGCAAGCACAGAATCTATGCGCATCGTTTCACCGAGAGTTGCGTCAATGCGACCGACGGCAATTATTATTGGCGCGACGTCGGTACGGTGGATGCTTACTGGGAAGCCAATATGGAGCTGACCAAAGTGGTGCCCGAGCTGAATCTCTACGATAGCAGCTGGCCGATCTGGACTTATCAGGAGCAGTTGCCGCCTGCCAAGTTCGTGTTCAACGATGCGGACAGATGCGGCAGGGCGATCGACTCGCTGGTTTCGGGCGGCTGTATCATCAGCGGCTGCAGCATCAAGAATTCCGTTTTGTTCTCCGATGTGCGCGTCAACAGTTATAGCGAAATTCAGAATTCGGTCATCTTGCCCAAGGTTGATATCGGCCGCCATGTCACCCTGAAATGCGTCATCGTCGATAAAGGCACGCGCATACCGGACGGTATGCAGATCGGCGTCGATCCCGACGAAGACCGCAAGCGCTTTTGCGTAACCGAAAAAGGCATCACGCTGGTGACGCCTGAAATGCTCGGCCAATCAAGTCACATGGTGCGCTGATATAACGTTTCGTTCGATTCCGATTGGCTGTCCCAAGCCTTTCGTATCTCGTTGAATTGAACAAAACCGCGTACGCATGCGCACGCTAATTCCAAGGTTTATCGTTTAAGGTAAGCACATGCCTGAACAACCCAAACTCTACCTTAATCTCTACTGGCATATGCACCAGCCCGACTATCGCGATACGACGACCGGGGAATATGTGCTGCCGTGGACCTATCTGCATGCCATCAAGGATTACACCGACATGGCGCACCATCTCGAATCCAATCCGGACGCGCGTGTCACGTTCAATTTCGTGCCGGTGCTGCTCGACCAGCTCGAGGATTATCGGATGCAGTTCGAATCCGGCGACGTGCGCGACCCCTTGCTGGCGCTGCTGATCCAGCCGAGATTGGCCGATATCACGCAGGAGCAGTGCCTGCTGATCATAGACAGCTGCTTCAAGAATCATCATGAAAAAATGCTGGCGCCGTTCGAGCATTACCAGAAGCTGCACAACATTTTTCGCGCTGTGGAAGCACAATACGATGCTGCATTCAGCTATCTGTCCGCGCAATACAAGGCGGATCTGCTGGTGTGGTACCACCTGGCCTGGACCGGTGAAAGCATCCGCCGCGACAACGCGCTGGTGCAGCGGCTGTTCGAGCAGGGCAGCGGCTTTTCACTCGATGACAGGCTGGCGCTGTTCCGTTTGATCGGCGATCTCGTCGCCGGCCTGATTCCGCGCTACAAGCAGCTATGCGCAAGTGGCCGCATCGAAATCTCGACCACGCCGTATTACCATCCCATCCTGCCTTTGCTGCTTGATTTCAGTGCCGCACGCGATGCCATGCCGGAAGCGCCATTGCCGCAAAATGTCCGCTATCCGGGAGGGCGGGCCAGGGCGGAAGCGCATATCGAGCAGGCGCAGGAATCGCACGCCAGGCGCTTCGGCCAACAATCTGCCGGTATGTGGCCGGCGGAAGGTGGAGTCTCGCATGCCGGGCTGTCGCTGATGGCGCAGCACGGAGTGCAATGGGCGGCCACCGGTGAAGGCGTGCTGGCCAACAGCCTGCATAAATCGCATGGCGGTACGCCATTGCCGTCGCGGCAAGAGTTTCTATATCAGCCTTATCGCATTACCGACGGCGAACACGATATCGTTTGTTTTTTTCGCGATGATCAGCTCTCGGACAAGATCGGCTTCGAATATTCCAAGTTCCACGCCAGCGATGCG
>CBILOJ010000299.1:0-2001 GCA_966238525.1 uncultured Methylophilaceae bacterium
CTCGTCCAGCCAGCCTGTGAGATAGGTCGTGCCGATGCCGGCAATCGGGTAGCCGGCACGGTCGCAAACGGCGACGCCAAGGCCGCTGGTGGTACGGTCGAGGATGATGTTGTCATAGCTGCCGTAGCCGTTCTGCATGGCTTCGGCCACGGTGCGTCGAAAGCCCAGCTCGTCGAAGCCTTCGACGCGGTGATAGCGCGCCATGTTGGCTTCGACGATATAGCGCACTTCGTCCTCGGGCAGGCAGGCAAGCATGCCCATGCAGCTCTGCGTCATGCCGAACGGGCCGCGCAGGCCGACGCCGCCGCGGCCGATCTGGATGTCGGACTGGCTTTCGTAGCGGCCGATGCACACCATGTCGAGTCCGCTGCGAATGACGAGGTAGACGAGCTGGCCCAGTTTTTCCGCCAGCCGGTTCAATTCCGCTGCCGCCAGCTGTTCCAGCGGATTGCGGCTGATCGCCGAGTAACCGAGGCCGGCTAGGTCGACGCCAAGGTTATAGCGTTTTGCCTTGCTGTCGTACGCCACCCACCCCAAAACCTGCAGGGCATCCAGTACGCGGACGATGGTTGTTCTCGGCAATCCGCTGCGCGCGAGCAGCTCGGTCATCTTGCTGCCCCTGCTCGACCCGCGGGCGATTGCAGTCAGGAGCATGGCTGCCCGGTTGAGGCTGCCGGGCGCGGCATCGCCAGTAGCGCTTTTCACATTTCCCATTCAGATGCCAGCCATGGTGACCGATATCCGGTTATTTATTTCCGGCCGTTTCATTGACGATTATTCCGCTTGTTTCCTACTATTTGAGCATAGTTTACCTGTCATAAAGAATAATGATGACCGTTAATCGGTGATTAGGAGAAAGGCCGACGGATATGCAGAAAAATTCTCATTTTTATTTGCTCAGGCTCTGGTTCGCCTTCGATGCCGTGCTGGCGCTGGCGCCGCCGCTATACTGGCTGGCGGATGCGCATAGGGCTGCCCATGTCTTGTCACTGCCGGTGACGCTGCTCTATTTCCTGCTGGTCAGCCTATTCATCACGGCCAGCATCCTCTATGCCTACTGGGCGGAAGCCGCGAGCGGGGAATTCACGTCATGCTGATCGCGTTCGGCATTCTGCTGCTGTTTTTCGCGGCGCTGGTCGTGGTGCTGCAGCGCATACGCGTTGATGACCGCTCCTTTTCAAACTACGCCGTCGGCGGCCGTTCCTTCGGCGCGCGCTACCAGGCCATGTCCTTTCTCAATACCTGGTACCCGGGCGCCATGTTCACGGCGTTTGGCGGCATGGCCGCGGCCAGTGGCGTCATTTCATTCTATGTACTGGTCTACAGCCTGCTTACCGTCGTGCTGATGTACGTCATGGCCAAGCCGGTATGGGTCTGGGGCAAGGCATTCGACCTGCGCACGCAGCCCGACCTGTTCGCCCTGCGTTACGGCTCGCGCCATATCCGGACGATAGCGGCCGTCATCGGCATCGTTTCCGGTATTCCGTGGCTGGTGCTCGGCATGCAGGCGCTGGGCGAAATGTTCCGCTACCTGTCTCTCGGTGCGCTGAGTTTTTCGCAGGCGGTGGCCTTGGGCGTGGCCGTGATCGCCGTGCGCCAGTTCTGGACGGTCAAGATCGGCATGCGCGGCGTGGTGATTTCGGACATGTACCAGGGCATCGTCGCCTATATCGGCGGCAGCCTGATGCTGGTCGGTCTCATCGCCTGGCTGGTCGTGAGCCGTGACATCGGTTTCGCCACGCTGGACCCGGCAAAATTCGCCATTCCGTCCTGGGGTTCGGAAGAAGGCCCCTTGTATTTATTCAGCCTGGTGCTGACCGGCGCGCTCGGCGGTTGGTGCTGGCCGTATATTTTCGTACGGCTGTTCACCGCCGACGGCGTGCGCAGCTTGAAGAAATCGGCAGCACTGGCGGTGCCGCTGTCGCTGCTGTTCGGTATCGCGCTACTGCTGTTCGGCATGCTGGCCTCGCCTTTGCCCGAGGTCGCCGCGCATCCGACCGA
>CBILOJ010000300.1:0-1997 GCA_966238525.1 uncultured Methylophilaceae bacterium
CATGCCACCTCGGACTGGATGGAGCTGGAAAAGCAGCGTGGCATTTCGGTAACCTCTTCCGTCATGCAATTCCCCTATCGCAAGCACATGATCAACCTGCTCGATACGCCGGGCCACGACGACTTTTCCGAGGACACCTATCGCACGCTGACGGCCGTCGACTCGGCAGTGATGGTGATCGACTCCGTCAACGGCGTCGAAGCGCAGACCATCAAGCTGCTCAACGTCTGCCGCATGCGCGACACGCCCATCATCACCTTCATCAACAAGCTGGATCGCGAATCGCGCGCGCCGATCGAACTGCTGGACGAAATTGAATCCGTGCTCGGCATGCAGTGCGCGCCGATGACCTGGCCGATCGGCATGGGCAAGGGCTTTCGCGGCGTCTACCACCTCTACAACGACACCATTTCGTTCTTCGATCCGCGCGCCGAGAAAGGCACGTCCGAAACCATCCAGGGCCTGGACAATCCGCGCCTCGACGAACTAATCGGCAGCCAGGCCGACGAGCTGCGGCTCGATGTCGAACTAGTGCGCGGCGCTTCGCACACGTTTGACAAGGAAGCTTATCTTTCGGGCAAGCAGACGCCGGTATTCTTCGGCTCGGCCATCAACAATTTCGGCGTGCAGTCGCTGCTGGACGCCGTGGTCGAGCTCTCGCCTGCCCCGCTGCCGCGACAGACCGCATCACGTGAAGTAGCGCCTGCGGAGCCCAAGTTCTCGGGCTTCGTGTTCAAGATCCAGGCCAATATGGACCCCAAGCACCGCGACCGTATCGCCTTCGTGCGCATCTGCTCGGGCCGCTTCGAACGTGGCATGAAGATCAGGCAGGTCGCCACCAACAAGCAGCTCGCCGTCAACAATGCCATCACCTTCATGGCGCAGGACCGCACGACCATGGATGAAGCTTACGCCGGCGACATCATCGGCATCCCGAATCATGGCACGGTGAAACTCGGCGACACCTTCAGCGAAGGCGAAAATCTCAAGTTCATCGGCATTCCGTCGTTTGCGCCCGAGCATTTCCGCCGCGCGCGCATCAAGAACCCGATGAAGATGAAGCAGTTGCAGATCGGCCTCAAGCAGCTCGCCGAGGAAGGCGCGTCGCAGCTGTTCCGGCCGCTGTTATCCAACGACCTGATCCTGGGCGCGGTGGGTACCCTGCAGTTCGACGTGGTGGCGCATCGGCTGGAGCACGAGTACGGCGTGGATGTGATGTTTGAAAGCTTCGACTGCGCAACCGCGCGCTGGCTGCGCGGCAAGGATGCCGACCTCAAGGCCATCGCCGACAAGTACGGCTTCAACGTCGCACTCGACGGCGCCGACGATTACGTCTACCTGGCGCCGAATCGCGTCAACCTGCAAATGGCGCAGGAGCGCTATCCCGACATCGAGTTCCTGGAAACGCGCGAGATCGCCTAATCTGTACGCGCATTGTGCGCGCCCGCTGGCTTCGGCACGCCGTCCGCATGCACGCGGATGAAACGCGCCACGGTTTGCAGCAAGGTTTCGTCGCGCAACGGCTCGGCCAGCCTGGCCACTACGTCGATATGACTCCAGCCCGGGAATTCGGCCACCTCGACCGGCCCGCCCGCCGCTTCTATCCTGCTTGCCAGGTTATAGGTGTTCCGCGGCAGCACGCGCTTGTCGTCGGTTCCCACAACCAGCAGCATGGGCGGATTGCGTCCGTCAACGAAGTTGATCGGCTGCGACTTCCAGCGCTCGTCTTCGGGCCCGAAGATGGTCTTGAGCGTGTCGCTCTGTAGCGGCAGGAAGTTGTAAGGCCCGGCCAGGCCGATCATGCCGTCCAGGTCTTGCGGCTGCATGCCTACCTGTTGCAGGTATTGGCGGTCGAGCGCGAGCATGGCCGCGATATGCGCCCCGGCCGAATGCCCCATGACGAACACCTGCGCCGGGTCGCCGCCAAAACGTGCAATGTTGTCGCGCGTCCATTTCACCGCGGCGGCCGCGTCGTGCATGAAGGCCGGAAACACCAC
>CBILOJ010000301.1:0-1994 GCA_966238525.1 uncultured Methylophilaceae bacterium
GAAAACCGCCGCCCAGCGCGACCGTGACCAGATGCTGCACCAAGACGTCCAGCGGCTTCAGCGGAGAAGTGCGCGCCTCTACCTTGCGCGCTGCAACGGCATCGTGCGCGGCTGCTGCTTCCACCAATTCCAGGCTATGCGTAGGCACCAGCGTGACGCGCGACGGCCGGCCCGGCGCATGGCCCGAGCGACCGGCTCTTTGCATGAGCCGTGCCACGCCCTTGGGCGAGCCGATCTGCAATACGCTTTCCACCGGCAGGAAATCCACGCCGAGATCGAGGCTGGAGGTGCACACCACGGTTTTGAGCCGGCCTTCCTTCAAACCCAGCTCCACCCATTCGCGCACCTTGCGGTCGAGCGAACCGTGATGCAGCGCAATGAGGCCAGCCCAATCCGGCCGCGCTTCCAGCAAGGCCTGATACCAGATTTCCGCCTGCGAGCGCGTATTGGTGAAAACCAGCGAAGTGGCGCTGGCGTCTATGCGTTCCACCACTTGCGGCAGCATGCGCAAGCCCAGGTGGCCGGCCCACGGAAAGCGCTCTATCGTAGGCGGGAGCAAGGTATCCACGTGCAGCGCCTTGGGCAGCATGCCCTGCACCAATCGACCGCCGCCGTGCGGCACCAGCACTTCCAGCGCGTGCGGCAGGTTGCCTAGCGTTGCCGACAATCCCCAGACGACGAGGCCCGGATTCCACAGACGTAATCGCGCCAAGGCAAGCTGCACCTGCACGCCGCGTTTATTGCCGATGAGTTCGTGCCATTCGTCGACCACCACCATGCGCAAGCCGGCAAAGGCCTCGCGCGCGTCGGTGCGCGTGAGCAGCAGGGTCAGGCTCTCCGGCGTGGTGATCAACGCAGTTGGCAACCGCTTCGCTTGTCGCGCTCGTTCCGCGGCGCCGGTATCGCCGGTGCGCAAGCCTAGGCTCCAGCCAATGTCGAGATCGTTGAGCGGGGCAAGCAGGGCGCGTTCGGTATCGGCGGCCAAGGCGCGCATCGGCGTCAGCCACAGCACGGTGAGCGGCGGTGCCGGGGGCGAGCGTTTACGCGGTCGCTCATGGTCGACTGGATCCTTGTTGGAAGCAGCAGGGATGCGCGGCGCATGCGTTGCAAAGCAATTCAGCGCCGCCAGCCAGGCGGCATAGGTTTTGCCGGCGCCGGTGGTGGCGTGCAACAGGCCGGATGCGCCTTCAGCCACGGCCTGCCACACCGTTTGCTGAAACGGAAATGCTTGCCAGCCCTGTTGCGCCAGCCAGGCTGCACCGGCTGAGGGTGAGGCGGCACGGCAAGCCGGGGCTGGTTTATCGCTCATGCCGTAACCGCTGCTGCCGGCAGCAGCGCTTTCAGGTTGGCCAGGGTGTCCGCTTCTTCCAGCGGCTTGTCCTGTCGCCAGCGCAGGATACGCGGGAAACGCACGGCGATGCCGCTTTTATGGCGGCTGCTCAAGCTGATGCCTTCGAAGCCGAGCTCGAACACCATGGTGGGCGTCACGCTGCGCACCGGGCCGAATTTCTCTATCGTGGTCTTGCGGATGATGGCATCGACCTCGCGCATCTCGGCGTCGGTCAGGCCGGAGTAAGCCTTGGCGAACGGCACCAGCTTGCGCCCGGGCACGCCGGGTTCTGCATCCCAGACGGCGAAGGTGAAGTCGGTGTAGAGGCTGGCGCGGCGGCCATGGCCGCGCTGAGCGTAGATCAGCACCGCATCGATGCTGTAGGGATCGATCTTCCACTTCCACCAGACGCCGACATCCTTGGTGCGGCCGACGCCGTAGTGCGCGTTCTTCGATTTCAGCATCATGCCTTCGACGCCGAGCGCACGCGACGCCTCGCGCTGACGTGCGAGATCTTGCCAGTCCTGGTCGTGCAGCAGCGGCGAAAGCTGCAGCACCGGTGCCGTACATGCCGCGACGACTTGCTCGAGCTGGGCCCGGCGCGCGAATTGCGGCTGATGCCGCCAGTCTTCCCCCTGCCATTCCAGCAGGTCGTAAGCGAGTA
>CBILOJ010000302.1:0-1984 GCA_966238525.1 uncultured Methylophilaceae bacterium
GAGTTGAGAGCGTGCCAGCATCCCATCCGTCATTCCAGCGCAAGCTGGAATCCACATGCCAAACCACTTACAAACTGTAGGGTGTGCAAGCCCCGCTTGCGCACCTTGCTGAACGGTATGGAAATCAATGGCGACCGGTGCGCAAACAAAAACGGTTTGCACACCCTACGGCTTTTGGGAAAGCCTATGTAGGGCGGATGAGCCGAAGGCGTTATCCGCCAAATGGCCCAAGCATCTCCCAAATCATTTCCCTTTCATGGCGGGTTACGCTTCGCTCACCCGCCCTACGAGTTGAGAGCGTGCCAGCATCCCATCCGTCATTCCAGCGCAAGCTGGAATCCACGTACCAAACCATTTACAAACTGTAGGGTGTGCAAGCCCCGCTTGCGCACCTTGCCTTTGAATGTGGGAACCAATAACGAGATCGGTGCGCAAACAAAGGCGGTTTGCACACCCTACGGCTCCTGGAAAGCTTATGTAGGGCGGATGAGTCGAAGGCGTTATCCGCCAAACGGCCCAAGCATCGCCCCAAATCATTCGCGTTCATGGCGGATTACGCTTCGCTCATCCGCCCTACGGTTGCATTTACCATGGCCACCTCATCCATCCACAAAAACTGTGGATAATTTTGTGAATATCTGTGACTTGAAACTGTAACCCTTGAATTAACAATGCTTTTTTTAAAACGCTTAAATTTTAATCTTATATTTATCATATAAAATCAATAGCTTACATTATGTCATTGGATTGTCATGATTTTTAGGTCCAAGTTAATGTTGCACTTGAGGTGATGTGTATAAATGCCGACTCGAAATGTAGCGAAAACCATAGCCATGCCCAGCAAAAGCTGACAGAAAACAGCGCACTCTCATCTGTTTGAACAATTCAATACAACATCCGAATTGGTTGTATGCAACCAACATCGGCTGCATACAGCCACCACTGCAGACAGCCGTCTGGCCATTAGCCATACAAACCATTCCAGTAATTTGATTATTAAGGAATTTTATTTATCGTCATCCACAGGATGCATTGGCATAGTAGTTGCGTAAGGTTTACCGATTAAATGTCATCGATGCGCGTCGCCTTCCATCAATCGGAGGGCATGCGTGCCCATGCATGAATTGGTACCTCAGGCAGCCACAAATGCCTGCTTATCTTGGATAGGAAGCGAACGATGGATGAAGTCTTTGATATTGTGGATCTGGTACTTTATTTCCTGGCGTTGTTGTCGGTAATCGTCTGGGGGGTCGCCATCGCCAAGGCTTTCATGTTTTTCCGCATTAGCAGGCAGAACAGGAAATTCATGCAGGCTTTCGCTGAAATCAAGCATTTGCGCGGCCTGGCTACGACGGTTAAATCGGCGAAGGGCAACCTCGCCCGCATTTGCCAATCCGGCATCAATGAACTCCTGAGCATCCAGGAGAACCACGTCGCTTTCAAGAGCCAGCGCGAAATGCTGATTCATGCTTTGCGCAGCCAGGCGTACATAGAACAGCACCGCCTGGAAAAAGGTCTGGCGATTCTCGCCAGTATCGGTTCCACCGCACCTTTTATCGGCTTGTTCGGCACTGTTTGGGGCATCATGCATGCACTCAAGAGTATTTCCGCTTCCGGCTCGGCTGGCTTGGACGTGGTGGCCGGACCGATCGGCGAAGCCTTGATCGCCACTGCCATCGGCATTGCCACCGCGGTACCTGCGGTGCTGGCCTACAACTACTTCCTGCGCCAGGTGAAGGTCGGCAAGGCCCAGATGGAGAATTTCGGTTCTGCCTTCCAGTATCTCAGCCTGAAGTCCGGGCTCGGGAGCGAGTGAGATGGCGATCATCACGAATAATGACGACGACGGCATGATGAGCGAGATCAACGTCACGCCGCTGGTCGACGTGATGCTGGTGTTGCTGACCGTCTTCATCGTCACCGCGCCGTTGCTCATGAATGCGGTTTCGGTGAAGCTGCCCAAGGCCTCGGCCGACGTCGCCAT
>CBILOJ010000303.1:0-1947 GCA_966238525.1 uncultured Methylophilaceae bacterium
TTGCCGAACATGACGCCGATCTTCATGCGGATCTGGTTGATGAAGATGACCATGGTGTTGGTGCGCTTGATGTTGCCGGTCAGCTTGCGCAACGCCTGCGACATCAGCCGTGCCTGCAGGCCCATGTGAGAATCGCCCATCTCGCCTTCGATTTCGGCCTTGGGCGTGAGCGCTGCCACCGAGTCGACAACGACGATGTCGACGGCGCCGGAACGTACCAGCGAGTCGGTAATTTCAAGGGCCTGCTCGCCGGTGTCGGGCTGCGAGATCAGCAGCTCGGACACGTTGACGCCGAGCTTTTGCGCATACAGCGGATCAAGCGCGTGTTCGGCGTCGATGAAGGCAGCCACGCCACCCTGTTTTTGCATCTGCGCGATTACGGACAGCGTGAGCGTGGTTTTGCCCGAAGATTCCGGGCCGTAAATTTCGATGATGCGGCCGCGCGGCAGGCCGCCGATACCAAGTGCGATATCGAGGCCGAGCGAGCCGGTGGAGACGGCCTGGATGTCGCCGGCGACGTCGGTGTCGCCCATGCGCATGATGGAGCCTTTGCCGAATTGTTTTTCAATCTGCGACAGTGCTGCCGTGAGCGCTTTGCTTCTGTTCTCGTCCATGTTTGCCCCCGTCGGATGTGCTGTGGATTTAAGGCCGGTAAAAGCCTGTAATTATTTCATAAATCAAGGTTCAACGTAAGCTGGAGCAGGCCCGAAAGCGCAGTATTTACGGACTGTCTGCGCACGTCTTCCCGATCCCCGGAAAAGCGCTCGACGGCATCAAGGATGCGGCCATTGCGCGTAGCCCAGGCGAAACAGACAGTGCCTACCGGCTTGTCGGCGCTGCCGCCGTCTGGTCCGGCGATGCCGGTGATTGCAGCAGCGATGTCGGCCCTGCTATAGCGTAGCGCACCGAGCGCCATTGCGCGTGCAGTTTCCGGGCTCACCGCCCCGTAAGAATTGATAGTGTCGGCCGGCACGCCAAGCATTTCCTGCTTGGCGGCGTTGCTGTAGGTGACGAAGCCGCGATCGAACCAGGCCGAACTGCCGGCAACGGTGGTGATGCATTGGGCGGTCCAGCCGCCGGTGCACGATTCCGCCAGCGCCAGCACCAGGCCACGGCTTTTGAGTGCGATGCCGAGTTCGGTCGCCAGGTTTACCAGATCGCCGGCATCAGCCATTGCAGGGCCTTGAGCGCGACAATGGCGTAAAGGGCCGCCAGCAGGTCGTCGAACATGACGCCGAAGCCGCCCGCGAGACGCCGGTCGAAGTGGCGGATAGGGAAGGGTTTCCAGATGTCGAACAGACGGAACAGCAGGAAGGCCGCCAGCCACCATTGCCAGGCCAGCGGCGTGAATTCGAGTACGAGCATGAAGGCGACGATTTCGTCCCAGACGATGCTGCCGTGGTCCTCGACGCCGAGCGCCTGGTTGGCGCGGGCACAAACCGGCAGGCCGATGAGGAATAGCGCGAGCAACACGGCGTAATGCACGATTTCAGGCGTATACATCAGAGCCGCGAATAACGGGATGGCCACCAATGTGCCGGCGGTGCCGGGCGCCTTCGGCACGAGACCGGCGCCGAAGCCGAAGGCGAGCAGGTGGGCGGGATGGCTGGCAAGCAGCCGGCGGTCAGGCGAAATGGTCAAAGCCGCTCCAATCGATATCCAAAAGTTTGCCGTCGAGCCCAAGTACATCGATGCCGCTGCCTGCTGCCAGCTTGCCGATGCAGCTTAATGGCAGTCCGATCAGTTGGGCCAAGCGCATGATGTCGCCATGAAAACGCGCGGGCGCGGTGAAGCACAGTTCGTAATCGTCGCCGCCCGCCAGCGCCATGCGCTGCACTTCGCGTTCGGCCAGGCGCTGGCGTACCGGCAGCGAACACGGGAGAAAACGCAGATCGATTTCTGCGGCCAGCTGCGAGCTTTCGAGGATATGGCCGAGATCGGCGAGCA
>CBILOJ010000304.1:0-1936 GCA_966238525.1 uncultured Methylophilaceae bacterium
CCGGCACGATGCCGAGCGACGGCGCCGCAATATGGATACCGACACGCATACTGCCGTCGGCCAGCTGCTGCAGCGACAGCGCATCGTCGATTTCAGTAGTGGTGCTGTCGTCGATGCTGAAGGCTTGCACTTCGGCCTCGGGCAGATCCTGCGGCATATACACCGCCTCCAATTCCTCGAAGGCCGTGCCCTCGGCAAAATGCTCGCGCAGGAAAGCGCCGAAGTGGTAATCATGGGCCGAAGCGATAGCGCCGGCGTTTTGCAGCACCTTGACCGTAGGCAGGTTGAGCTCCTGCGCCGCCTGGTCCAGCGCCTTCCATTCCAGCGAGTTCTTATCTGGTTCGTAGAACAGCATGTCGAGCTTGTCGCGGAATTCCGCCGGCAGCTGACCAGCCTTGAGCGCCTCGACATCGGCGGCAATCTTCTCCGCCTGCAGGCGCTTCTTCTCGATGGCGTTGAGCGCCGCCTTCAGCGTGTCTTCAGGCGCCGCCTTGTAGCGGCCGCGGCCCTTGCGGTAGAAATAGACCGGCGCGCTGTGTAACCGGATGGCAACTGCAGCGGCCTGTATCGACGTCGGCTTGCCGCCGTAATATTCGCTCGCCAGATCCTCAAAGCCGAACTCGGCTTCACCGCAGCATTCCCACAGAAATTCCGTCTCCAGCGTTTCGGCCTCGGCCTGCGCCGCGTCCATGAAACCGGCCAGCGCGCCCTCGAAGCGCAGCAGTACATTGGCTGCCTTGACCTTGGATCGCTTACCGCTCAATGCCTCGACCTGCATCGAGGCCGGGCTTTCCGCCATTACCGAGGCCGCCTTGAAGCTGCCCTCTTCTTCGTAAAATACGTTCATGCTGCACTTATGCCAGGGAATAGCGCGTATTTTACCTTGGAATGCCTGATCGCTTTTGATGGATTTGGCGCACGCCGTTAAGATGCAAGCTTTTGCAGACAAGCCTCCCATGGATCATCGCATCCCCATCACCGTACTGACCGGCTTCCTCGGCAGCGGCAAGACTACCCTGCTCAATCGCCTGCTCGCCCATCCCGACATGGGTGATACCGCGGTCGTCATCAACGAAGTGGGCGAAGCGGGTCTCGACCACATCCTGGCCGGTCAATTGGCCGCCACGGTCGAGAGCAGCCGCATCGCCGACAACATGGTGCTGCTGGAATCCGGCTGCCTGTGCTGCACCCTCACCAACGAACTCGCCGACACGCTGCGCGACCTGTTCTTCAAGCGCGCGCTCGGTGGTGTCAGCCAGTTCAAGCGACTGGTCATCGAGACTACGGGTCTGGCTGATCCCGGCCCTATCCTCGCCAACCTGCTCAACGAACCGGTCATCGTCTCCACCTACCGGCTCGACGCCGTGGTCGTTACCGTGGATTGCGTCTATGGTCCGCAGCAGATCAAACAGCACGCCGAAGCGCGCAAGCAGGCCGCCGTGGCCGACGTGCTGCTGCTCACCAAATCCGATCTGGCTGATGCGGATCAGTTGGCGCAACTGGCCGCAACCCTGACACAGCTCAATCCCGGCGCCAGCCAGTACCAGATCACGCATGGGGACATAGACCCGGCCGCCATCATCGATGTCGGCCTGTTCGATGCCAAGGGCACCAATCCGCAGCCGCAACGCTGGCTGCGCGCGCCGACGCGCTCCAAAGCCACCCGTGGCATGCTGCCAACGAAAATACACGATGATGAAATAGGCAGCTTCACCGTCACGCTGCCCAAGCCGCTGACCTGGGATCAGCTGGCGCCGGTGCTGCAATGGCTATGCGACACCTTCGGCGAAAAACTGCTGCGGATGAAAGGCATCGTCCATGCCGAGGACGCGCCGGCCCCGCTGGCCATCCACGCCGTTCAACACACGCTGTATGCGCCCGTCCTGCTCGAAGGCTGGGATGAAGACGAACCCCTCACGCGCGTGGTGCTGATCGG
>CBILOJ010000305.1:0-1911 GCA_966238525.1 uncultured Methylophilaceae bacterium
CCATGGGTCACGTAGCGCCTGCCAGGTGCGGTCGTCGCGCCGGAAACACGCCAGCACCAGTAGCGGCAAGGTGACGAAGATCAATACCAGCGGCCCCTTGGTCAGGACGCCGAGACCCAGCAGGCCGTAGCTCAGCCACAGCCAGGCGCGTCGCCCGCCATCCTGCACATAATGCAGGGCAGCCAGCAGCGACGTGAAGCACAAGGCCGCCAGCAGCATCTCGATCTCGGCACGCCGGGCGAACAGGGCGAAGCCAGCATTGGCCAGCACCAGTTGCAGCGTGAACAAGGCGGCCCAGATGCCGTAATGCCGACGTGCGAAGCGGTAGGCGAGGACCGCAGTCGCCGCGGCTGCCAGCGCCGAAGGCAGACGCAAGGTCCATTCGTTGACGCTGCCGGCGACGAGCGATGCACTCGCTTGCAGCCAGTAGAACAAGGGCGGCTTGGTGAGGTACAGCTCGCCATTGAGGCGCGGCAACAGCCAGTCACCGCTTTGGAACATGGCTGCGGTGGACAGTGCGCGCCGGGCCTCGTTATAGGACAATAAAGGCAGGCTGCCGAGTCCCCACAAGAGCAGGATACAGGCCAGCAAGACGCTAGCCGCGAGTAGCCAGCGGTATCGGCTCATCGATTCAACGTGCATCGTCCTCTTTCAGGCAGGCTTCCACGCCTGCGGTGCAATCCCTGTCCATGTAAAAAGCCGCCTGCAACCGGTCATCCGTATCCAGGAAACGGATGCTGAGGCGCTTGGCATCGACCGCGACGCGCAGGAAGCCATGCGCCGAAAGCCCGAAACGCGCGTCAGGGTGACCCGGTTCCAGGTCATAAAGCTTGGCGCCGCCGGCACCGCTGACGACATGGATCGGCTCGCCCTGGCGCACGATGAGCTGCTGGTTGTGGTCATGCGCGGCGATGTAGAGATCGACATTAGCGGCCTGCATGGCGGAAAGCAAGGCATTGTTCGTGCCCTCGCCCGCCTGGTGATGCTTGCCGTAGGTGCGCATGGGGTGATGGCCGACCACGATCCGCCAGAGTGGGTGGCTGTCCCTTGAGAACGCTTGCTGCAGAAAAGCGGCCTCCTTGCGCGGATCGTCGTTGGTATCGAGGAACACCATCTGGATCAGCGGTCGGCCGTTGACGCGCCCGAAATCCTCGCTGTAATGGCGGTCCGGCATGCGCCAGCGGTTGGAGCCCAGATGCTGGCTGGCATAATCCAGCTCGGCCTGTACCGAGCCCTGGTAATCATGGTTGCCCAGCACCGCGTAGAACGGGATGGCATCGAGGTATTGCCCGGTGTACATCTCTTCGAACGCACGCATCCAGGCGGAGGACTGCGTGGTCATGTTGTCGGCGATGTAGAAGTTGTCACCCAGCAGCACGGCGAAATCCAGCCCGCCATCCTTCGCTGCCTGGCTTTCCATGGCACGTGCCACCGATTTCTGTGCCTCGTTCGCCTTGCCCTGGTCGCCCACGGCGTAAAAGGTGATGTGCGAGACCTCGTCGGGCGATGAGGGAATACGCGGCAAGCGATCGCCATAGCCGCGGTAGAAGCCGATGGCAGCCAAGATCAGCAATACCAGCAGGATGAACTTGAGAAGGCGCGATACTTTTATCATGTCGAATGCTCTGGCCTATTGTCGATTCGTTGCCGGGTGGGTGGTTGGGCGTCCGCATTGCAGCGGGTGGCTGCCGCACCAGGTTTCCCATTGCGCGCGATCGACCACGCCGACCTCCTGCTTCAGGTAATCCTGGAGGAATTCGGGCAAAAGGCCGTCGCGCGGGTTCTTCTGGTTGAAATAGACGACCGCCCGTCCCTGCGGATGCTCGGCGAACCATCGGGAAAGCTGCAGCCGGTCTAGCACTTGCGGCGATCGCCGCAGCCGGCCGACGAAGTCGTAGATGCCCGGATAAG
>CBILOJ010000306.1:0-1911 GCA_966238525.1 uncultured Methylophilaceae bacterium
GGCGGCGAAATCCGCGACGAGGGCGCGACCGGTACCGGTTCCAAGCCCAAGGCCGGCCTGACCGGATTTTCGGTATCCAACCTCAATATCCCGGACTTTATCCAGCCGTGGGAGCAGGATTACGGCAAGCCCGGGCGCATCGCCTCGGCGCTGCAGATCATGATCGACGGCCCGCTCGGCGGCGCTGCTTACAACAATGAATTCGGCCGGCCCAGCATTGCCGGCTATTTCCGTACGCTGGAACTGGCGGCGGCCGACGAAGTGCGCGGCTATCACAAGCCCATCATGCTGGCCGGCGGTGTCGGCAATATCAGCGCCGGCCATTCCAGGAAAAAGCCGATCCCGGCCGGCGCCGCGCTGATCCAGTTAGGCGGCCCGGCCATGCTGATCGGTCTTGGCGGCGGCGCGGCTTCAAGCATGGACACCGGTGCCAATACCGAGAACCTCGATTTCGATTCGGTGCAGCGCGGCAATCCGGAACTCGAGCGCCGCGCACAGGAGGTGATCGACCGTTGCTGGCAACTGGGCGAGGACAATCCCATCCTGAGCATCCATGACGTGGGCGCCGGCGGCCTCTCCAACGCTTTCCCCGAGCTCGTCAACGATGGCGGCGCCGGTGCGGTATTCCAGCTGCGCGACGTGCATAACGAGGAGCCGGGCATGAGCCCGCGCGAAATCTGGAGCAATGAGGCGCAGGAACGCTATGTCATGGCCGTCGCGCAAGAGGATCTCGCGCGTTTCGATGCCATCTGCAAGCGCGAGCGCTGCCCTTATGCCGTCGTCGGCCATGCCACTGAAGAACAGCGACTGGTAGTGGCCGATCGCCATTTCACCAATGAACCGGTGGACATGGAGCTGTCGGTGCTGCTCGGCAAGCCGCCCAAGATGACGCGCGACGTCGCGCATGTGCAGCGTAACCTGCCGGCCTTTGCTACCGGCGATATCGATCTCGAGGCGGCCGCTGCGCGCGTACTGCGCCTGCCCGGCGTGGCCGACAAGACTTTCCTCATCAGCATCGGCGACCGTACCGTAGGCGGCATGACCGCGCGCGACCAGATGGTCGGTCCGTGGCAGATTCCGGTAGCCGATGTCGCCGTGGCTCTCGACGGTTTCGATACTTATCGCGGCCAGGCTTTCGCCATTGGCGAAAAAGCGCCGCTGGCACTGATCGACGCGCCGGCTTCGGGCCGCATGGCGATCGGCGAGGCGCTTACCAACATCGCCGCCAGCGCCATTGCCGATCTCGGCGATCTCAAGTTGTCGGCCAACTGGATGGCGCCTGCCGGCCATCCCGGCGAGGATGCGGCGCTGTTCGATACGGTGAAGGCCGTGGGCATGGAATTGTGCCCGCAGCTCGGCATCAGCATTCCGGTCGGCAAGGATTCGATGTCGATGAAGACGGTGTGGGAGGAAGCGGGCGAGAAGAAGGCGGTGACGGCACCAATTTCGCTCGTGGTCACCGCTTTCGCGCCGACTGCCGATGCCCGCAAGACGCTGACACCGCAATTACGTGCCTGCCCCGAAACCAATAGCTTGGCCGATACCGAACTGATCCTGATCGACCTCGGCGCCGGCAGGAACCGCATGGGCGGTTCGGCGCTGGCGCAAGCCTACGGCGCAGTGGGCGATAGCGCTCCCGACGTCGACGACGCAGCCAGGCTCAAGGCCTTCTTCGCTGCCATCCAGCGTCTCAATGGCGACGGCAAGTTGCTCGCTTACCACGATCGTTCCGACGGCGGCCTGTTTGTGACGCTGGCCGAGATGGCATTCGCCGGTCATTGCGCTGTGCGCGTCGACCTCAGCAGCCTGCCCGGCGACATTGCCGCGATTCTCTACAACGAGGAACTGGGCGCCGTGCTGCAGGTGCGGGCTGCGGATGCCGAGGCTATCTGCGCGTCCCTGGAAAGCGCG
>CBILOJ010000307.1:0-1903 GCA_966238525.1 uncultured Methylophilaceae bacterium
GTTATCACGAAACCGACTCGACCACGGTACGCGAGGAGCTGGCCAAATACCTCAATGCCCAGCCCTGCCCCGAGTGCAAAGGCACGCGCTTGCGGCGCGAAGCGCGCCACGTCAAGGTCGGCGGCCAGAACATCCATGAAGTGTGCGAAGCGCCACTGAAGCAGGCTCACACCTTTTTCGACACGCTGCAGCTCACGGGCCAAAAACTCGCTATCGCCGACAAGATCGTCAAGGAAATCTGCAACCGGCTCAAATTCCTGACCAATGTCGGCCTCGAATACCTGTCGCTGTCACGCTCGGCGGAAACGCTGTCGGGTGGCGAAGCGCAACGTATCCGGCTCGCCTCGCAGATCGGCTCCGGTCTGACCGGCGTCATGTATGTGCTCGACGAACCGTCGATCGGCTTGCACCAGCGCGATAACGATCGTCTGCTCGACACGCTGAAGCGCCTGCGTGACATCGGCAACAGCGTCATCGTCGTCGAACACGACCAGGACGCGATACTGGCGGCGGATTATGTGGTCGATATCGGCCCCGGTGCCGGCGAACATGGCGGCAACATCGTCGCCGTCGGCACCCCGGCCGAAGTGCAGGCAAATGAAAATTCGCTGACCGGCCAGTACCTGAGCGGCAAGAAAAAAATCCGCTACGGCGAGGTGCGCCACAAGCCGGACCCGGAACGCTGGCTCAAGCTGACCCAAGCCACCGGCAACAATCTCAAGGGCGTCACGCTCGACCTGCCGGTAGGTTTATTGACCTGCGTCACCGGCGTCTCGGGCTCAGGCAAATCGACGCTGATCAACGACACGCTCTATCGTGCCGCCGCGCACCATCTTTACGGCAGTACCACCGAACCGGCACCGTTCGAAACGGTCGACGGCCTGCAGTTTTTCGACAAGGTGGTGGACGTCGACCAAAGTCCGATCGGCCGCACGCCACGTTCCAATCCGGCCACCTATACCGGCCTCTTCACGCCGATCCGCGAGCTGTTCGCCGGCGTGCCGGAATCGCGTGCACGCGGCTACGGACCGGGCCGCTATTCGTTCAACGTCAAGGGCGGGCGCTGCGAAGCCTGCCAGGGCGACGGCGTCATTCGCGTCGAGATGCACTTCCTGCCCGACGTCTATGTGCCGTGCGACGTCTGCAAGGGCAAGCGCTATAACCGCGAAACGCTGGAAATCCACTACAAGGGCAAGAATATCCACGAAGTGCTGGAGATGACCGTGGAGCAGGCGCACGAATTCTTCAACGCCGTGCCTACGGTGCAGCGCAAGCTGCGCACCTTGCTCGATGTCGGCCTGGGCTATATCACACTAGGGCAATCGGCGACCACGCTCTCGGGCGGTGAGGCACAGCGTGTCAAACTGGCGCTGGAGCTGTCGAAGCGCGACACCGGCCGCACGCTCTACATCCTCGACGAACCGACCACCGGCCTGCACTTTGCCGACATCCAGCTGCTGCTCGACGTATTGCACCGCCTGCGCGATCACGGCAACACCATCGTCATCATTGAGCACAATCTCGATGTCATCAAGACCGCCGACTGGATTGTCGACATGGGACCGGAAGGCGGCGATGGCGGCGGCACGGTGATTGCGCAGGGTACGCCGGAACAAGTGGCCGAAAGCCCGTTGAGCTATACCGGCAAATACCTCAAGCCCATGCTTTAAACGCGACCGCGCACGGCAACAAGAAGCCTAGGCGAAATAGGCGTAGGCGAAAATCGCCAGCATCGCCAGTGCCAGCAACAGTTTGGCGACCAGCGCCAGCACGAAACCCATGCCGGCGGCCACGCCGACGCGGCCGGCATGCGCTGCATCGCGGCTCGCCATGATCTCACCGATCACGGCACCGATGACCGTACCCAGGATGATGCCGATCAGGCCGCCAAGAATGCCGATGA
>CBILOJ010000308.1:0-1903 GCA_966238525.1 uncultured Methylophilaceae bacterium
CCTATCCGCTGCAGAACAAGCTGCTGAGCCAGCCGCTCGACATCCTGGTGGCCACGCCCGGCCGTCTGCTCGACCACATGGAGCGCGGCCGTATCGATCTGTCGCGCCTGCAGATGCTGATCCTCGACGAAGCCGACCGCATGCTGGACATGGGTTTCATGCCCGACGTCGAGCGTATCTGCAGCCAGCTTTCCGCCGAACGCCAGACGCTGCTGTTCTCGGCCACGCTTGAAGGCGTGATCGGCACGCTGGCCAGCAAGATGCTGCGCAATCCCAAGACCATCCAGATTGCGGCGCAAAAGGAAAAGCACGCCAACATCGAGCAACGCCTGCATTTCGTCGACGACATGGCGCACAAGAACAAGCTGCTGGAGCACTTGCTGATCGCGCCTGAAGTCAACCAGGTCATCGTCTTCACCTCGACCAAGCGTCATGCCGACCTGCTGGCGGAAGACCTCTATGCCGCCGGCCACAAAACCGCCGCGCTGCATGGCGACATGACCCAGGGCGCACGTAACCGTACGCTGACCAAGCTGCGCCACGGCGATGTCAAGGTACTGGTAGCGACCGATGTCGCCGCCCGCGGCATCGACGTCAACGGCATCACGCATGTCATCAATTACGATCTGCCCAAATTCGCCGAGGACTACGTGCATCGCATCGGCCGTACCGGCCGCGCCGGCAAGGCCGGTATTGCCGTTTCCTTCGCCTCCCATACGGATCGCCATCAAGTGCGCAAGATCGAGCAGTTCACGGGCCAGCGCCTCGAAGCCAGCGTCATTGCCGGCTACGAACCCAAGCGCCCTGCCCCCAGAACCGACGGTCCCGGCCGCGGCGCTTCCTCCAAGGGTCGCCCCGGCTTCAAGCAACGCACCCAGGGCAATGGCGGCGGCTACCGCGGCGGCAATGACCGGTCAGCGAACGGCAACAACAATGGCCAGCCACGCAATGCGCGCCGTTCACGCAATTTCGCCTGATTCAGCGCCTATTCATAAAAAGCGAGTCCGAAAACATTGAGTACAGATCCCATCAGTTTCGCCGACCTGGCCCTGGCGCCCGAACTGCTCAAGGCGCTGCAGGAACTTGGCTATAGCACGCCGACGCCGATCCAGGCGCAAGCCATTCCCGTCGTATTGTCCGGCCGCGACCTCATGGCCGGCGCGCAGACCGGCACCGGCAAGACAGCAGCGTTCGCGCTGCCGACCTTGCAAAAGCTGTTGCCGCTGGCCAGCAGCAGCGCCTCGCCGGCGCGCCATCCAGTACGCGCGCTGATCCTGACGCCGACGCGCGAACTGGCGATCCAGGTCGAGGAAAGCGTCAAGGCCTACGCCCAACATACCGCGCTGCGTTCACACGTGGTATTCGGCGGCGTCGACATCAAGACGCAGAAGCCGCAGCTCATGCGCGGCGTGGAAGTTCTGGTGGCGACGCCGGGCCGATTGCTCGACCATGTCGAAAGCCGCACGCTGCAGCTCAACCAGGTGCAGATTCTCGTACTCGACGAAGCCGACCGCATGCTGGACATGGGTTTCATGCCTGATTTGAAGCGCATTCTGGCGCTACTGCCCAAACAGCGGCAGAACCTGATGTTTTCGGCCACTTTCTCCGGCGAGATCAAGAAATTGTCGGAAGAGTTCCTCAATGCACCGCAGCTGATCGAGGTCGCCCGCAGTAATGCGGCAGCTGACAACGTAACGCAAAAGGTTTATCGCGTTGCCGTCGATCAGAAGCCGGAACTGCTTTCGCATTTGCTGCGCGAAGAAAATCCGGGGCAGGCCATCGTTTTCACCAAGACCAAGCTCGCCGCCAGCCGGCTGGCGCGCAAACTGCAGCTGGACGGCCTGGCCGCGGACGCCATCCACGGCGACAAGAGCCAGCGTGAACGCATGGAAGCGCTGGAAGC
>CBILOJ010000309.1:0-1898 GCA_966238525.1 uncultured Methylophilaceae bacterium
TGCTGATGACCTTCGTCATCAGCGGCCTGTTCTCGGCCAGCATCGTCGCCATCGTGCATTACGTCGAGGAGCAGCTGGTTTCCAGCGAGCTCGACGACGAGCTCAACGCCATATTGCAGGAAGGTGTCGATGCCCAGAGGATGCCGACCGTGGATCCGCATACCCACTTCTTCACCGACAGTGCCGGCTATTCGATACCATCGGAATTCGCCACGGCCCGTCCCGGCTTCAATGAGTTCGTGCATGGCGAGGAAGCCTTCTACATCTATAAACGCGTGATTGATGACCAAACCTATATGCTGGTGCAGGACCAGCAATTGTTCGAGACGCGCGAAAATTTCCTGTTCTACGGCGTGCTGGGCGGTTTTCTGCTGAGCCTGGCCGCGGCGTGGCTGGTCGGCTGGCTGGTGGCGCGCCGCGTCATCGCGCCCGTGGTGCGCCTGGCGCAACAGGTGCGTCATCGCGACCAACTACTGCCGATTGCCCCGCCATTGGCGGCCGAATATGCCAACGACGAGGTCGGCCATCTGGCCCAGACTTTCGACCATACCCTGGGGCAACTGCACCAGGCGCTGGAGCGCGAACACCTGTTCACCAGCGACGTTAGTCACGAGTTACGCACGCCGCTGATGGTCATCGCCTCTTCCTGCGAGCTGCTGCTGGAATCGGCAAAGCTCGACGTTGCCGCGCGCGAGCAAGTCAAGCGCATGAGCCAGGCCTGCGCGGAAATGCGCGACCTCGTGCATACCTTCCTCATGCTGGCACGCTCGGAGCGCGACAGTGCCGGCATGGGCGGCAGCATCACGCTGACAGCAGCCACACAGGAACAGTACCGGCGCTGGGCGACCGATTTTGCCAAGAAAGGCCTGGATTTCTCGCTGCAGGGCGAGCCGGCCGACGGCCGACTTTACAATGCGACGTTCCTCGGTACCGTCATCTCCAACCTGCTGCGCAACGCGCTCCATTACACCGAACGCGGCTCGGTGCAGCTAGTGCTGGACAATGGCGCATTGCGCGTCGAAGACACCGGTATCGGCATCCCGCCGGACCAGCATGCGCAGGTGTTCCAACCCTTCGTGCGCGGCCGCCAGGCGCCCGGCGAAGGACTGGGGCTGGGACTCTCCCTGGTCAAGCGCATCTGCGAACACCAGGGCTGGCAGATCAGCCTCAGCCCGCGTCTGCCGGCCGGCATCATTTTCGAGCTCAAACTCGAGTCTTAGCTTTTCACGTTTTTTTCACATTATTTTGACTTCGCCTTGATGGGCGTCCATGCATCATCAGCACCGTTTCCTATTCCGGACATGGTGTGTTGCCCTCGTCATTACCACAGATAGAGCTCGAATTCTCGCGCAAACGCCTGCGAGGCCAGGCCGCACTTCGTCCGCGCGCCGGCTGGTTTGGGCTGGTGCAATGGCTGTCGCGCTGGCGTGAAACACGGATTGCCAGACGCGCGCTCGAACAAGCCGACGACCCCACGCTCGTCCTCGATATGCCTTGCGGCAGCGGCCGTTTCTGGCCGCTATTGGCCGAGCACCCGACGCGCGTCATCCTCGCGGCCGACAGTGCGCCGGACCTGCTGGCGTTAGCGGTAACGGGGCAATCGCCCGACATCCTTGATCGAACCTACACCTTCCTCACTTCGGCATTTGCCATCGACCTGCCGGACAACGCGGTGGAATCGATTTTCTGCCTGCGGCTGCTGCAGCATGTGGTCGACAGCCGGCAGCGACTGATCCTGCTGCGCGAGATGCATCGCGTCACGCGCGACACGCTGATCGTTTCCTTATGGGTTAATGACAATTACAAGGCCTGGCGCCGCGCCAGGCGCGACGCGAGACGAACAGCCAACCAGGCCACTCGCACATCATCGCGGTGCGTCGTGCCGCATGCCATCTTTG
>CBILOJ010000310.1:0-1876 GCA_966238525.1 uncultured Methylophilaceae bacterium
CGCTTGCCCGGATAGCCTTCGGCGTACTTGTTGGTGAGCTGCGAGCCTTGCGCCTGCATCACGGCCGGGCTGGTGTAGTTTTCCGAGGCGATCAGCTCGATATGCTGATCCTGGCGCTCGCGCTCGGCTTCTATCGCTTGCCAGAGCGCGGGATCGACGGCGCTGAGAGTTTTTGCTGCGCTGAACATTGTTTGATTTCCCCAGGGATCTTAAGAAATGGCAAAAGCGTAATTTTATCATGTTCGCAACTTGCACATGCCATGCGCAAATAAGTGGTTGCGTGGTGGCTGTTTACAGCCAGGCTGGCTGATAGAAACCGCAATACAACCAGCTCATCCATACGCAAGCCGCGATTTTGCTGATGTGCATTTCAGGCACGAAGCTTGCATATATCCAACCAGCTATCTCCGCTATGCTCACCCGCCGTCCCGGCCCCTGGGGACGGCGGTTTTTTTATGTGGCACAGCAAACCTGGCGTGCGGACAAAGCACGCTATAATTTTTCAACAGAAATTTGCCTCAAGCCGTCCGGCTGCCGGCACTCTGGACGCGGTGACCTTGCCGCCATTCTTTGACTGTAAGCGAGCATTCCATGAGTCGACTTTTCACGCCTTTTACACTGCGCGGCACCACATTCCGCAACCGCGTCTTCGTTTCGCCCATGTGCCAGTATTCGTCCGTCGACGGCATGGCCAACGACTGGCATCTCGTGCATTTGGGCAGCCGCGCCGTGGGCGGCGCCGGCCTCGTCATCGCCGAAGCCACGGCGGTCAGTCCGCAGGGGCGCATCACGCCCAGCGATCTCGGCATCTGGTCCGATACCCATGCCGATGCATTGCGACCCATCGCCGCCTTCATCGCCGCGCAAGGCGCCGTACCCGGCATCCAGATCGCCCACGCCGGACGCAAGGCGTCGAGCGATGTGCCCTGGCGCGGCGGCGCAGCTTTGGGTGCAGCCGCTGATGGCTGGCAGACGGTGGCGCCATCGGCGCTGGCCTTTGCCGACCATGCCGTGCCTGTAGCGCTCAGCGTCGATGAAATCGACGAAATCAAGGACCAGTTCATGCAGGCGGCACGACGCGCGCTGGCGGCCGGTTTCGAAGTGCTGGAGCTGCACTGCGCCCACGGCTATCTGCTGCACGAATTCCTGTCGCCGCTTTCCAACCGGCGCGACGACGAATACGGCGGCAGCCTGGAAAACCGCTGCCGCCTGCCGCTCGCCATCGTGCGCGACTTGCGCGCATTATGGCCGCAGGACAAACCGCTGTTCGTGCGCATATCGGCCAGCGACTGGATGGAGGGTGGCTGGGATCTGGCGCAATCGATCGCATTCTCGCGCCAGCTCAAGGCGCTCGGCGTCGATCTGGTCGACTGCTCCAGCGGCGGTCTCGTCGCCGATGCGAAAATCGCTGTCGGCCCCGGCTATCAGACGCCATTTGCGGCGGCGATCCGCCAGGAAACCGGCATCGCCACCGGTGCCGTCGGCATGATCACGGCGCCGGCCCAGGCCGAGCACATCGTGGCCACCGGCCAGGCCGATGCCGTGCTGCTGGCGCGCGAACTGCTACGCGACCCCTACTGGCCGCTGCATGCCGCGCATGAGTTGCGAACCGAGGCCGAGTGGCCGGTACAATACGCGCGTGCCCAAAACAAACGATAAGGAACGGGGAAATAGCCATGAAATGGACCGATGTACAGCAAATTGCCGAGGCGCTTGCCGACCAGCATGCCGAGGTGGATCCGAAAACAGTACGATTCGTCGATTTGCACAACTACGTAATCGCGCTCGAAGGATTCGACGACGATCACCAGCGCGGCGGCGAAAGAGTGCTGGAAGCGATACAGCAAGCCTGGATAGACGAAGCCTGACGGCGAGG
>CBILOJ010000311.1:0-1867 GCA_966238525.1 uncultured Methylophilaceae bacterium
AGCCCGAGATGGCGCCGCAGGCGACCGTAATGAAGACGAAGGGGAACAGCGTGCCGCCGAAGATGGGACCGCTGCCGTCGGTGAATTGCGTCAATGCCGGCATCTTGACTTCGGGCTGCAGCAGGATGATGGCAATGGCCAGCAGCACGATGGTACCGAGTTTCATGAAGGTCGACAGGTAGTCGCGCGGCGCCAGCAGCAGCCAGACCGGCAGGATGGCGGCGGCGAAGCCGTAGGCGATGATCCACCAGGCCAGCATCAGACCTTCGTGGTCGAACAGCTGACGCCAGGTCTCATGCTGGTTGATCCAGCCGCCACCGACCACCGCCAGCAGCAACAGGGCGACGCCGAGCAGCGAAGCCTCGAGCACGCGGCCCGGCCGCAGGTTGCGCATGTAGACGCCGACCAGCATGGCGATCGGGATGGTGGCGGCGATGGTCGACGTCGCCCACGGGCTGTGCTTCATGGCGTTGACGACGACGAGGCCGAGCACGGCAATGAGGATGATCATGATGGCGAAGGTGCCGATCAACGCCGCCGCGCCGCCGACCGGGCCGAGCTCGTCGCGCGCCATCTGGCCGAGGCTGCGGCCGTTGCGCCGCGTCGACAGGAACAGGGTCACCATGTCCTGCACGCAGCCGCCGAGTACGGCGCCGATCAGAATCCACAAGGTGCCGGGCAGATAGCCGAACTGCGCCGCCAGCGTCGGGCCGACCAGCGGGCCGGGGCCGGCGATGGCGGCGAAATGATGGCCGAACACCACCCAGCGATTGGTCGGCACGAAATCGCGGCCGTTGTCCAGACGCTCGGCCGGCGTCGCCCGCATGTGATCCACCGTCAGTACGCGCGCCGCAATCCAGGCCGCATAGAAACGATAGGCCAGCGCGTAGATGCAGAATGCCGCAGTGACGAACCACAGCGCGTTGATGCTTTCCCCACGGTGCAGCGCAATGCCGCCCAGCGCCGATGCGCCGAGTATTGCCACCAGCCCCCAGGCCGCTTGCTTCAGTATCTTGTTCATATGATCGGATCAGTGATAGCCCGGCATCAGTATAAATCACCGATGCACAACTGGCACGGCCGCGGCCGCCAGAGCTTCAGACCGGAGCGCGTTCGCGCATGAAGCGCTGGATCGCACTGTCCAGCGGCGGCAAGATCAGGCCGCGTTCGCTCGACAGCGCCGTGTTGCCGATGGCGCCGTCGCTGCCGCGCACGAGCGAAGCCGTCGCAAGCCCGGCCTCGTGCGCCGCGCGCTCAGCCAGACCGTACCAGGTCAGCGTGCCCTGATTGGCAAGATGCCAGACGCCGATGGCGCCGTCGATCAGCAAATCCAGCGTGCCATTGACCAGATCCGGCACATAAGTCGGAGAGACGACGGCATTGTCGCTGGCTTCGAAACGCTGACCCTTGCTTAACGCCTGCAGCACGGCATGGACAAAATTGAAGCTGTCCCACGGGCCGAAAAAAGCACTGGTTCGCACCACCAGCGCCCGCGGATAGGCTTCGGTCACGCGCTTCTCGGCTTCGGCCTTGCTGGCGCCGTAAATACCAAGCGGGCAGACCAGGTCGCTTTCAATGTATGGCCGGCCCAGTCTGCCATCAAATACGAGATCCGAGGAAAAGGTCACATAAGGAATGCGCAGGCGCGCACAGGCATGTGCCAGGACCTCCGCGCCGAATGTGTTTTCCTCGAAACAGCGGCGCGCTTCGCCCTCCACCGCCCGCACACGGACATAACCGGCGGTGTTGATAACCGCCCATGGCCGGTATTGCTGCAAGACAGCTTCCACCGCGGCGGCATTGGTGATGTCCATGTCGGCGCGTGCCAGCAGTGTGCAGCCCAGGCCGCGCATTTCGCCAACGCGGG
>CBILOJ010000312.1:0-1847 GCA_966238525.1 uncultured Methylophilaceae bacterium
CAGGTCGATGCCTTCGGCGAAGACACTCGTGAGATCCAGCGGCGCATCCAGCAGCAAGGTGAGATCCGGATGCAGGTCGCGCTGCACGAGCGCTTCCAGCACTGCAATCTGTTGCATATCCATGCCTCTTCCGCCGCCCTGATACGCGTACGTGGCATCCGTGAAGCGATCGCAGACGACCCACGCACCACGCTGCAAGGCCGGTCGAATCACATTTTCGAGGTGGGTCGCACGGGCGGCAAACATCAGGAGCAGCTCGGCGGTCGGCGGCATCGGCTCATCGGTTGCTGCGAGCAGCAGTTCACGGATCTTCTCGGCTCGCGGCGTGCCGCCAGGCTCACGGGTAAAGACGACGTCATCGATCCGCGCCGTCAGCCACTCGCGCAACGCTGCAAGTTGCGTTGATTTGCCAACGCCCTCGCCACCTTCGATGGTGATGAATCTGCCCTGCTTCACGAATGACCTATCTGGACGATGACTGCTGCCGCAACTGCCGGAGGTAGCGCTGCACGGCCGCCTGGTGCTCGGCAAGGGTGGCCGAAAAGTAGTGACTGCCGTCGCCTTTGCCCGTGGCCACGAAGAAAAGCGCCCCGGTAATTCTGGGCTGCACCGCTGCCTGAAGCGAGCCCGCACCCGGCAAGGCAATGGGCGTCGGCGGCAAGCCGCTGCGAGTGTACGTGTTGTACGGCGTATCGCGCAGCAGATCGGCGCGACGGATGTTGCCGTCATAGCTGTCGCCGATACCGTAGATCACCGTCGGATCCGTCTGCAGCCGCATGCCGCGCTTGAGCCGCTCGATGAAGACACCGGAAATTACCGGCCGTTCGCTGTCCAGTGCGGTCTCCTTCTCGATCACCGACGCCAGAATGAGCGCTTCGTATTTCGTCGCCAGCGGCAAATCGGGCGCCCGGGATTTCCAAGCAGCTTCGAGCGCTTCATTCATGCGTCGGTGCGCCATCGACAGCACATCGAGGTCGGAGGTGCCGCGCGGAAAATGATAAGTATCGGGAAAGAACTGCCCTTCGGGATGCACGCCAGGCGACCCCAGCGCGGCCATCAGATCGGCATCGCTTGCGGTGGACATCTTGTGCTCAATGTTCGTGTTCGCATTGAGCATCCTGCGAATGTCCGCATAACGCGAACCTTCGATGAACGTGACACTGTGCAGAATGACCTGGCCGGAGCTCAGGCGTTGCAGGAGGGTGCGGGGCGTGAGGCCAGGTGCAAGCTCGTACTCGCCGGCCTTCAACGCCGCGCTCTGGTTCGTCAGCCGCGCCCACGCGATCCATACTTGCGGCTGATCGAGCCAGCCGCGTGCATGCAGATCCTGCGCAATCGATCGCAGGGACGCGCCGCGCTGTACTTCGAATACGGAAATATCGGTAAGACCGCTGATAGGCGTCTGCAACCATTGGCTGGCCCGCCAGACGCCGATAGCTGCTGCACCCGCAAGCAGCAGCAACAGGATCAGCACGAAGCGCAGCAACCGGCGCACTACAGCTCCAATACGTTGCGCAGGCCCGCCGCGACCGGACCGGATGACCAGCGCCGCTCTTCCAGCTCAACGACCGAGGTGATGCCGCGAACTGCGCTCGTGATGAACACTTCGCTGGCCTCCTCGAGGTCGTGCGGCCACAACGGCTCCTCGTTGAACGACAGTCCGATTGCTGCGGCGGCCTCCAGCACCTGTCGACGCATGACCCCTCGCACGCCGCAGAACCTGAGATCCGGCGTCAG
The DNA here is from genome assembly GCA_966238525.1 of uncultured Methylophilaceae bacterium. Taxonomy (GTDB): domain Bacteria; phylum Pseudomonadota; class Gammaproteobacteria; order Burkholderiales; family Methylophilaceae; genus CBILOJ01. The sequence continues at coordinate 1,738 of CBILOJ010000312.1, forward strand.
CAGAGTCGTCTGTTTCACGATGAAGAGGTTTGCAGCGGTCGCGCTGATGAGTTCGCCTTCCGTGTCCAGCAACAAACCCTCCTCTGCCGAATCGCCGTCCCATTCTCGCT
>CBILOJ010000313.1:0-1820 GCA_966238525.1 uncultured Methylophilaceae bacterium
TGCGAGGCGGAAACGAAGGCCACCATGAGCGCGAGCGCGGCCAGCGCCCAAGGCATGGTCACCGGATCAAGCGCGCCCATGACGGCAATGCCGAGGCCCAGCAAAGTCTGCATCGCTGCGATCCAGCCGCGACGGCGGCCAAGAAACGGCGGCACATAGCGATCCATGAACGGCGCCCAGATGAATTTCCAGGTATAGGGAATGCCGACCAGCGTGAAGATGCCGATGGTAGCGAGATCGACACCCGACACCGTCATCCACGCTTGCAAAGTGCCGCTGGTCAGGGCGAGCGGCAGTCCCGAGGAAAAGCCGAGCAGGCAGATCACGGCGACACGGCGATTGCGGAAGATATCCAGATAGGCGTTCATGGCATGCAGATGGAAAACGTTGCAGACATGATACCCGAGCCGTTCGCCCCATGGCCGCGCCGTGCATAAAATGCAATACATGTAAGCCCGGCTGCTTTCACCGCGACCAATGCCTGTAACCGTCAAGGAGAATCATGATGATGCGTTTTCTCGCCTGGCTCGCCGCGCTGACTTTAACCACGCCGGCACTGGCCGATTGCCACGCCGAAAGCGGCCCGGACCGCGTTTCGCTGCTCGAACTCTACACCTCCGAGGGTTGCAGCAGTTGCCCACCGGCCGAGCACTGGCTCAGCAATCTCGCCAGCGCGGGTTATGGCGCCGACCGGGTAGTGCCGCTGGCGTTCCATGTCGACTACTGGGACTACATCGGCTGGAAAGACCGCTTCGCCGCCGCAGCCTACTCGGAGCGCCAGCGCGCGATTGCCGCGCGCCAACGTACGGGCTTCGTTTATACGCCGCAACTGGTATTCAACGGCCAGGAGCTGCGCGACTGGCGGCAGAACTCCAGTTTCAGCCGCCTCGTCGCTACCAGCCAACACCAGCCGGCGCACGCGAAGCTCTCGCTTGATGTAACCAGCGGCACTCATGGCATGGTCTTGCGCGCAGGGGCTCAAGCGCTGGCAGTGCCGGACGGCCGACAGGCCGAAGTATATGTGGCCATCTACGAAAACAATCTCGAAAGCGAGGTTGACGCCGGGGAAAACGGTGGGCGCCGGTTGCACCATGATTATATCGTGCGCGCCTGGTACGGCCCCTATCGCCTGGACGCACGGAGTGCCTGGCAACAGAACATCATGCTCGATCCTGAATGGAAAGAACGCGATGCCGGCACCGTGATTTTCGCGCAGGACCGCAACAGCGGCGATGTGCTGCAGACGTTGAATTTGAAGTTGTGCGGTTAAGCTGAGCAACAAGCACTTATTAAGATTGGCAACCTCAAGCAATAACGAGATACGTCACCACTAGCCAGACAGACAACTTGGTTTTTCTGGCCCGTGATCTGGCCGTCCTCAGCCGACCATCAAACACTGGGCAGCGGCAGTAGCTGCCTATTCGTTCAGCTCCCACAACATGTCTTAAAAATCAACAAGATAATCCACGGTCAGCGGTGCATGGTCGCTGAAGCGCTCGTGCTTGTAGACGGCCGCGGCGGCGGCATGGCCGGCCAGCTCGGGCGTGGCAATTTGATAATCGATGCGCCAGCCGACGTTCTTGGCCCAGGCCTGGCCGCGATTGCTCCACCAGGTATAGCAGTCGTCGGTCGTTTCCGGGTAGAGCTTGCGGTAGACGTCCACCCACTGCACGCGACCGAACAGATCGCTGAGCCAGGCGCGCTCTTCGGGCAGGAAACCGGAGTTCTTGCGGTTGCCGCGCCAGTTCTTGAGATCGATCTCCTGGTGGGCGATATTCCAGTCGCCGCAGATCACCACTTCGCGACCGCTGGCCTTGAGC
>CBILOJ010000314.1:0-1808 GCA_966238525.1 uncultured Methylophilaceae bacterium
TGCAATAGGCCTGGCATGCGTAATGGATTAGCGGCGGCATTACCTGCATGCCGCTTGGGAGTCTGCAGCTGCTTCGCCGCCCAAGGTTGGCACTGATGACGCAGGCAGCACAGACCGGCGACCGGGTTATCCCGCGCGATAGCGCCTTCGACAGCAGCCTGGCGCTGTTTGCCGAGGGCAACACCTTTATTCAGCAGCACTGCCGTCGCCTGCAAAGCGATATTTTCGAAACGCGCTTGCTGCTGCAGCGCACCATCTGCATGCTGGGCGAAGAAGCGGCCCGGCTGTTTTACGACAGCGACAAGTTCCAGCGCCACGGCGCGATGCCGCGTCGCGTGCAGAAAACCCTGCTGGGTGTCGGCGGGGTGCAGGCGCTCGATGGCGCGCAGCACGCGCAGCGCAAACACATGTTTGTCGAAGCGCTGATGTCGCAGCCGCGCATGGACGCATTGCTGAAAGCGACTGATACCGAATGGCGCAGTGCCTGCAGTAGATGGCAGGGCAGGCAGCAGGTGGTGCTGTTCGACGAGGCGCAGGAGACTCTCTGCCGTGCCGTCTGCGCCTGGGCCGGCGTACCGTTACCGCAAGCGGATGTCAGGCGCCGCACGACCGATCTCGCCACCATGATAGACAGCGCCGGCCGGCTGGGGCCGGGCTACTGGCGCGGATTGCGCGGGCGCAGTCACAGCGAACGCTGGGCTTGCCGGCTGATCGAGGAAACACGTATCGGCCGGCTGCAGCCCGGTCACGAAACGGCGCTTTATACTGTGGCTACGCAGCAGAATATGGCAGGCGATTTGCTGCCGATCCATATCGCCGCGGTAGAACTGCTCAATATCCTGCGGCCGACAGTCGCCATCGCGCGTTTCGTGACTTTCGGTGCGCTGGCGCTGCACGAGCACCCGGAATGCCGGCGCAGGATAGTCGAGGACGATGCCTATCTCGAGTATTTCGTGCAGGAAGTCCGGCGCTATTATCCGTTTTTCCCGTTCCTGGCGGCGAGGGTGCGCCACGACTTCCATTGGCACGGCTACCGATTTCCGGCGGGCCGGCGCGTCATGCTCGATCTTTACGGCACCAATCACGATCCGCGCATCTGGCAAATGCCCGAAGCCTTCCGCCCCGAACGTTACGCCGAACGCGAGACCGGCGCTTTCAGCCATATTCCGCAAGGGGGCGGCGATTACCGGCTCGGCCACCGCTGCCCCGGCGAATGGATCACGATCGCGCTGATGAAACAGGCGCTGCGATTGCTCGCTGTCGAAGTCGATTACCAGGTGCCCTTGCAGGATTTGTCGGTCAATCTTGCGCGCATGCCGACATTGCCGGCCAGCGGTTTCGTCATCACAGATGTCAAAGTGACCACGCCTTCCTTGGCATAGCCTCCATCACGTCAGCAATAGTGGCGCCTAGTCATGCCGCAGCGTGGGCATTATCATCTGCTGCGTTACGCAAACGACAGACCGGCCGGAGGGTGACGGCTAAAGTCTCTTTATTGCAGAGCTGTGCAGATGGCTTCAATGGCCGCATAGCGTGTCCGCACCATCATTTCCAGGAGAGAAAGTGTTCGAAGCCATCGTCAATGTAGTCTCGCAGGGCGGCTACGCAGGCATCTTCATGCTGATGTTCGTCGAAAACCTGTTCCCGCCGATACCCTCCGAACTCATCATGCCGCTTGCCGGTTTCGTCGCGGCGCGCGGGGAGCTCGACCCACTGCTGGCCGTAGCGGCCGGTACCTTGGGCTCGATCACCGGGGCCTTGCCGTGGTACTACGCCGGCGCGCTGCTGGGCGAACAGCGGCTCAAGAG
>CBILOJ010000315.1:0-1798 GCA_966238525.1 uncultured Methylophilaceae bacterium
CTGCAACATGCGCGCAGCCGTGGCTACGTTGCGATTGAAAAGATTTTGGTCGCGGCGGGCGCACGGTAAGGCAAGGAGACTGGCATGTCGGATGAAAAGCGATTCCTGTGTGAAGCGATCGAACTGGCGCACGCCAACATCGCGAAAGGCGGCCGTCCGTTCGGCGCAGTCGTGGTGAAGGACGGTGAGGTCGTCGCTACGGGCGTCAACGAGATCCACAGCAGCAACGATCCGACCGCGCATGCTGAACTGACCGCGATACGCGCCGCCAGTCGCAGGCTCGGCTCGCCGAACCTTGCAGGCTGTTCGGTTTACGCCAGCGGCCATCCGTGCCCAATGTGCATGGCCGCGATGCGGATGGCTGGCGTCGGTGAGGTTACCTACGCCTATTCCAACGACGACGGCGCACCCTATGGGCTATCGACCGCGGAGATCTATGCCGAGCTGGCCAAGCCATTCGTCGAGCAGTCCATGAAAATCCGCTATGTGCCGGTTCGATCGGCGCAGCATCCGGATATTTATGCGGACTGGGAGAAAGGTCAGGCCAATCGCGCCTGATCGAAACATGAAACTTGAATCTCCATCGTCCAGCGGCGTCCTGCAGCTCGCGGTCGTCGCTCTGGTCGGCCTCAACCTGCGGCCGTTCATTACCGGTATCGGCCCGCTTGCTGGTGACATGAACGCGCAGATCGGCCTCGGCCTTCAGGGCATGGCGCTGCTGACGCTTGTGCCAATGCTGCTGATGGGGTGTTTTGCCTTTGCCGGTCCGGCCCTGCAGGCGCGGGTGGGTGCGCGGCATGCGGTGATCGCGGCGCTCGCCATCCTTGCCGTCGCATCGTTTCTGCGGCTGTTCGTTTCGAGTGGCGAACAGATCGTCGCCACGGCGGCTTCGCTCGGATTCGGTGCTGCGATCATTCAGGCTGTATTTCCCGGCATCGTGAAGCAGCAGTTTCCTCACCATGTCGGCATGGTGATGGGACTCTACTCGGCGATGCTGATGGGCGGCGGCGCGGTGGGCGCGCAGGCGTCGCCAATATTCGCCGATCTGTTTGGAAACTGGCGCGGCGGTCTGGCCTGGATGGCTGTGCCGGCATTGGCCGCAATGTTTCTGGCGGCGTGTTACTTGCCTCGCGACAATGCCGGCCGTCAGAACGGCGCGAGCGCGGCGAGTTTCCTCAAGCGACCGCGTACATGGCTGTTGATGGCGTGCTTCGGTCTCGTCAATGGCGGCTATTCGTCCGTCGTGGCGTGGCTCGCACCATCCTATCAGGAGTACGGCTGGACGGGTGCCGCCAGCGGCAGCCTGTTGGCGATCATGGCGCTTTGCCAGGCGGTCGCGGCGCTGCTGCTGCCGACGTTGGCGCGTGGAACCACCGATTTGCGACCGTGGCTATGGTTGACGCTGGCGATGCAGGCCGCTGGGTTTGTCGGGCTCGCGTTGTGGCCGGAAGCCGCGCCGATCGTCTGGGCCATTTTGCTTGGGGCAGGGCTGGGCGGTTGCTTCGCACTGTCGATGATCGTGGCGCTCGATCACTTGCCGGATCCGGCGCAGGCCGGTGCGCTGTCGGCTCTGATGCAGGGCGGTGGTTTTCTGATCGCGGCAATTCCGCCTTGGATCGTCGCCGTTCTTCATGACATCACCGGCAGCTTCCTGGCCGGCTGGATGTTGCACCTTGCCTGCATCGCCTTGGTGACGGTGCTGTATTGGTGGGTCGACCCACGGGGCTATGAGCGGGCGATGGCATCGATGTCCCGTCATGACGCCTGCGATGCGCCCGATACCGATGGCGTCTTTTCG
>CBILOJ010000316.1:0-1787 GCA_966238525.1 uncultured Methylophilaceae bacterium
TCGAGAATGCGCTTGCTTTCAGCTTCCTGCACCTGCGCGGCGTTCTTGCCGGCGGCGCGCTTGTCGGGCTTGATCTCGACGATTTCCGTCGCCAGCTCGCGCGGCATGCGCTTGAGATATTCGGCACATCCTTGCGTCACCCAGTCCGGCATCTTGTGGCCAACGCTGAGGATGCGCAGTTTCACCGGCGGTTTGCGCTGCGGATCAGTGAACGGTCGGGCTGGGCTGGACGCTGCCCTGGCGGCGATCCTGCGCGGCGCCCCAAAGCTGTTCGAGGTTGTAGTAGGCGCGCGTGGCCGGCAGCATGATGTGGACGATGATGTCGCCGAGGTCGACCAGCACCCATTCGCCTTCCTTGTCGCCTTCCACGCCTTGCACGTCAGCGCCGAGCGCCTTGAGTTTTTCGCGCACGTTGTCGGCGAGCGCCTTGGCCTGGCGTGTGGAGCTGGCGTTGGCAATAACCATGTAGGTGGTCATGGAGGTGAGCTTGCGCACGTCCATGACGGTGATTTCATAGCCCTTGATGTCTTCGAGCGCGTCGACGACGGCCTGCTTCATGACTTCGATATCCATTGATTTCCTTGGGTTGAAACGGTGAGTCAGTATGCGTTGACCGGCGTCGGCGCAAATGGTTTTTGACGCGGCGCAGGACTGCGCCGCTAGGAGCTTCAGGCGGCCTGTACCGGAATGTCGTGACGCTGGCCGATGATGTCGTTATTGGCATCGACGTAAACCAGTTGCGGCTTGTACTTTTCCAGCTCGACCTCGGTATAGACGGCATAGCTGGCAATGATCAGCAGATCGCCCGGACTGACCTTGCGCGCGGCGGCGCCATTGACCGAAATGATGCCGGAATTGCGCTGGGCGCGGATGGCATAGGTGGTGAAGCGCTCGCCGTTGTTGATGTTGAAGATGTCGATCTGCTGATATTCGCGAATATCGGCTGCGTCGAGCAGAGCTTCATCTATGGCGCAGGAGCCTTCATAGTCCAGCTCGGAGTGCGTGGCGCGCACCCGGTGCAATTTGGATTTGAGCATGGTTCTTTGCATGGCTTATCCGATGAATTTCAAAGGTCGCATATTATAGTCAGTATGCGGGTCGGGTGCAAAAGCACAATGAAAAAAACCTCATCAATTCTGAGGATTAGTGGCGAATTCGATATTGTCGATGAGCCGCGTACGGCCCAGGCGCGCCGCGCCCAGCACCACGAGTCGATGGTCGTCGGCTGTAGCCGGCATCAGCGTCGCCGCTGCCCGCAATGAAATGTAATCGACGATCCAGCCCAGCTGCGTCAGATATTGTGAGGCTTGTGCTTCCAGCGCACTGTAATCGCGCCGGCCGCTTTGCACCGCTTGCACGACCTGGCCCAGGGCGCGGTTGAGGCGCGGCGCTTCCAGGCGTTCTGCCGCGCTCAGGTAGCCGTTGCGTGAGCTCATGGCGAGGCCGTCAGCCTCGCGCACGGTTTCGCCGGCAATGATGGCGATCGGCAGGTTGAGCTGGCGTACCAGCTCGCGGATGATGAACAGCTGCTGGAAATCCTTCTTGCCGAACAGCGCTGCCTGCGGCTGCACCATATTCAACAGCTTGAGCACGACGGTCGCCATGCCGCGGAAATGACCGGGTCGCGCCGCACCGCACAGCTCGTCGGCAATTGGCGGCGGCTCGACGAACACGGTTTGCGCTACCGGATACATTTCCTCAACGGATGGCGCAAACACGACGTCGACCCCAACGGCTTCGAGCTTGTCGCAATCCTGCTGCAAGGTGCGCGGGTAGCTGCCAAAATC
>CBILOJ010000317.1:0-1768 GCA_966238525.1 uncultured Methylophilaceae bacterium
GCGAAGGCAAAGGTACGGGTGCGAGCCGCCGTCTCCGTCGCGCCGGCAATGTACCCGGTGTGATTTACGGTGCCGGCAAGGATGCCGTCAGCGTCCAGCTCGACCACAAGGATCTGTTCCTGCAGTTCCGCCACGAAGCGTTCCACGCTTCCATCCTGTCGCTGGACCTGGAAGGCAAGAAGGAACAAGTGCTGCTGCGCGACTACCAGATGCATCCGGTACGCAACCAGATCATGCACATCGACTTCCAGCGCGTGAGCGCCACCGAGAAGATTCACGTCAAGGCACCGCTGCACTTCATCAACGCCGATGAAGGTCCTGGCGTCAAGCTGGGCAGCGGTATCGTCACGCACATCCTGACCGAAGCCGAAATCAGCTGCCTGGCCAAGGATCTGCCTGAATTCATCGAAGTCGACCTGGGCGCGATGGAAGTCGGCCAGACCGTGCACTTGTCCGAAATCAAACTGCCCAAGGGCGTTGAATTCGTACAACTCGCCCACGGCAACGATGCAGCCGTCGCCAGCGTGACCAAGCCACGCGGCGCCGCCAGCAGCGAAGTGGAAGCCGACGCGGAAAGCGCAGAGCCGGCAGCAACGCCTGACGCCGAGTAATTCGCACTTACGAGGTAAAATGACGCGCGCTCCGGGTAACCGGGACGCGCGTTCCCATTTCAAGGACTGGCATTCGAACCTGGCATGGACGGTATCAAGCTGATCGTAGGTCTGGGCAACCCTGGCCCGCAATACGAAGCCACGCGCCACAACGCGGGTTTCTGGTGGGTGGATGAGATTGCCGCCGCGCATGGCGCGCGATTGAGTACCGAGGCCAAGTTCTTCGGCACAGCCGGTCGCCTGCAGCACGAGGGGCACGAAAGCTGGCTGCTCAAGCCCGCCACTTTCATGAACGCCAGCGGCCGTGCGGTGACGGCCATGGCCGGCTTTTACAAGGTTGCTCCCGAAGCAGTGCTGGTCGTGCACGACGAACTCGACCTGCCACCTGGTGCCGCCAAGCTCAAGAAAGGCGGTGGCCATGGCGGACACAACGGCCTCAAGGATATTGCCAGCGCGCTGGGCACGCCGGAATTCTGGCGCCTGCGCCTCGGCATCGGCCATCCCGGTGACAGAAGCGCCGTCATTAATTATGTGCTGCACACGCCCGGTCACGATGAAATGCAACTGATCGAGCAAGGTATGGACGCCGGCGCTGGGATTCTGCCGCAACTGCTCGCCGGCCGCTTCGAAGATGCCATGCTCAAGCTGCACACGAAAAATAGCTGAGGTCTGAGCATCAGCCTCAAATCAACGAATATGGATTGGAATCAATCATGAAATGCGGAATCGTCGGCCTGCCCAACGTAGGAAAGTCCACGCTGTTCAACGCGATCACACGTGCGGGCATTGCAGCTGAGAACTACCCGTTCTGCACCATAGAACCCAATGTCGGCATTGTCGAAGTGCCCGACACACGCCTCAAGCCGCTGATCGACATTGTCAATCCGCAGAAGGTGCAGCCGGCCATCGTCGAGTTCGTCGACATTGCTGGCCTTGTCGCCGGCGCCTCCAAGGGTGAAGGCCTCGGCAACAAGTTCCTGGCCAACATCCGCGAGACCGACGCTATCGCCCATGTCGTGCGCTGCTTCGACGACGGCAATGTCGTGCATGTCGCCGGCAAAGTCGACCCGATGGCAGATATTGAAGTCATCAATACCGAGCTGGCGCTGGCCGATATGGAAACCGTGGAAAAGACGCTGGCGCGCGAAGGCAAGAAG
>CBILOJ010000318.1:0-1709 GCA_966238525.1 uncultured Methylophilaceae bacterium
TAGAAAAGAACTGCATCAGCTGCCATGCCAGCAAGTTCGGCGGCGACGGCTCGGGCATCTACACGCGTGAAGACCGTATCGTCAAAAGCGCCAAAGGCTTGCTGGCGCAGATCCGCAACTGCAACACCATGCTGGGTCTGAAATGGTTCGAGGACGAAGAACTGCACGTCGCCAGCTACCTCAACAAAACCTATTACAAGTTTGAACAGTAACGGGCTGGTGATCGGCGCGTACGGCAAGCGCTACGACGTCGAACTGCCCGACCAGCGTGTCATCAGCTGCGTCACCCGCGGCAAGAAGACTGATCTCGCCTGTGGCGACCACGTCGAGATCAAGTCCACGGCCGAGGGCGAAGGCGTCGTCGAGCGCTGTCTGCCCCGCACCACCCTGCTCTATCGCAGCAACGCCTACCGCACCAAGATCCTGGCCGCAAACGTCACCCAAGCCATCATCGTGCTCGCCACGCAACCGAGCTTTTATGAGGCGCTACTCAACCGCTGCGTGATCGCATCAGAAGCAGCAGGCATCAAGCCATTGATACTGCTCAATAAATGTGACCTCGCCGCCTATGACGAGACCATGCGGCGCCTGGCTTACTACCAGGATCTGGGCTATAGCGTGCAGCCGCTATCGGCAAAACGCGACATCGCGCCGTTGAGACCGCATCTGACGGGCCAGGTCAGCGTCCTCGTCGGCCAGTCCGGCATGGGCAAATCCACCATTGTCAACGCCCTGCTGCCGCATGTGGCGGCCCGCACACAAGAGGTTTCGACCGTGCTGGATAGCGGCAAGCACACCACGACCGCCACCCATCTCTACCATCTGGATGCGACCAGCGACTTGATCGATTCACCCGGCCTGCAGGAATTCGGCCTGCACCATCTCAGCATCGAGCAGCTCGAACACGCGTTCATCGAATTCCGGTCGCACCTCGGCAAATGCCGGTTCAATAACTGCCGTCATGACAAGGAACCGGATTGCGCGATCCTCGCAGCAGTCGAAAGCGGCCTGATCTCCCCTGCACGGCTGCAGTGTTATCACGAGCTGCTACGCGAAAGCAATTGAACCGGATTGCGCAATGACGACCGCCTTCATCAGCCATCCCGATACGCTGCTGCATGTCATGGATGGCCGCCATCCGGAATCCCCCGCCCGCATCACCGCGATCCGCGACCAGTTGCAACGGGATGGCCTACTGGCGAAGCTCGCTTCCTATGAGGCACCGCCAGCTGACGACACCCAGCTGCGGCGCGTACATACGCAGGCGTATATCGATCGTATCCGCGCCTTGTCGCCGAAAGCCGGGCTGGTCAGGCTGGATCCGGACACAGCGATGGGCCCGATGACGCTGTCGGCCTGCCGGCATGCGAGCGGCGCCGCCGTACTCGCCACGGATCTGGTGATGCGCGGTGAAGCAAGCAATGCCTTCTGCTGCACGCGCCCGCCCGGCCATCATGCGGGGCGACAGCATGCCGCCGGTTTCTGCATCTTCAACCACGTTGCGGTCGGTGCAGCCCATGCCCTTGCGAAATACGGACTGGCGCGGGTCGCGATCATCGATTTCGACGTACATCATGGCGACGGCACCGAGGACATTTTTAAGGACTGGCCGCAAGTGATGCTCTGCTCGACCTTCCAGCATCCGTTCTACCCGTACAAGGGTGCGGATAGCCGAACCGATCGCATGATCAATGTGCCCTTGCCGGCAG
>CBILOJ010000319.1:0-1699 GCA_966238525.1 uncultured Methylophilaceae bacterium
AGGCGACGATACCCCAGAAATAATGGACGGAGCCGGCAAACATGAGCTGCGCCAGCAGCATGACGGCGATGGCGCCGATGAATACCTGCTTCAACCGCGCGCGCTTTTCGCCATAGATGATGGCGGGCACCATGAGCGCGAACGACAGGACCATGATCGGCAGATAAATTATCCAGTGATCGTTTACGCTCATGCCGCTGCTTTCCTTGATCGCGAACGGCACGACGACAAACATGGCCATCTGCGCCGCATGCAGCGCAAAAATACCGAAGTTGAGACGTAGCAGCTGGGTATCGGCCAGCACTTCGCGCAGCTTGTTGGGCGAGGCCTCGGCATCGGTATGGAAACGGCTTGTGTGCGGATCCGGCACCAGGTATTTGATCACCAGCATGGCCAGGGTGGCCAACACGCCGGTGAGGAAGAAGATGCCGGGCACGCCTATCCATTGATTCAGCGCCGGACCGAGGATCAGCGACAGCGCAAAGGTCACGCCTATGGTACCGCCGATCATGGCCATGGCCTTGGTGCGCTGGTCCTCGCGCGTGAGGTCGGCCACCAGTGCCGTGATGGCGGCAGATACCGCGCCCGCCCCCTGTACGGCGCGGCCGAAGATCACCATGTAGAGATCGTCGGCAAAACCGGCGATAAAGCTGCCGGCGACGAACAGCAGCAGCCCGAAGTAGATGACGCGCTTGCGGCCGTAGCGATCGGAAGCCATGCCGAACGGCAATTGAAATATGGCTTGGGTGAGCCCATATGCACCGAGTGCCAGGCCGATCAGCAGATGATTGTCGCCGCCGGGCAGCGTTTCGGCGTAGATGGAAAAAATCGGCAGGATCAGAAACATGCCGAGCATGCGCAGGCCATAGATGGAAGCGAGACTCATGCTCGCCCGCATCTCGACCGCGGACATACTTTCAGGATTAGCCATGGGAAAGTGTTTGAACTTGTTACCGGAATTTGCGTATATTAACAGGTTGCTTCGCTACGAGTAGCTCTGCAATTGCGCGTGATCCGCCGCGCTCTTGGGTGTCTGCAGAAGTCCGGCAGCGGCCCTTCTGCCGCCCGATAGCGGCCCGTCCTTAATAGAAATAAATAGCTGTTAACGAATCTGACCATATGGAATTCATACGCATACGCGGCGCACGCACGCACAATCTCAAGAATGTCTCGCTCGATTTGCCGCGCAACAAGATGATCGTCATCACCGGGCTGTCGGGTTCGGGCAAATCCTCGCTTGCGTTCGATACGTTGTATGCCGAAGGCCAGCGCCGCTATGTCGAATCGCTGTCGGCCTATGCGCGCCAGTTCCTCGCCCGCATGGACAAACCCGACGTCGATTTGATCGAGGGCTTGAGTCCGGCGATCTCGATCGAGCAGAAATCGACTTCGCATAATCCGCGTTCGACCGTAGGTACCGTTACCGAGATTCATGACTACCTGCGCCTGCTCTATGCGCGCGCCGGCGATCAGGAATGCCCCGAACACGGCATCAAGCTCGAAGCGCAGACGGTGTCGCAAATGGTCGACAGCGTGCTGGCGCTGCCCGAAGACACCAAGCTCATGATCCTGGCGCCCGTGGTCAGCAATCGCAAGGGCGAGCAGCTCGACCTGTTCGAGGAGCTGAAGGCGCAAGGTTTCGTGCGTGTGCGCGTCGATGGCGAAATCTACGAGATGGACGCCATCCCCAAGCTGGCCA
>CBILOJ010000320.1:0-1672 GCA_966238525.1 uncultured Methylophilaceae bacterium
CTGCCAATTGCCGGTCATGGATGGTCATGGTCAGCAGCTCGCCGATCCAGTGCCAGCCTCGATCGGTCATTTAGCCAACTCACGTAACACGTTGCGGCGTTTTTTCATGATCGCCTCGGCGGCTTTCATTTCGTTCTCAAACTCCGCGTCATGCGGAATCAGATGAAAGCCATCCGGATTTTCGGTCACGATAAGCTCGTCGCCTTTTTCCAGATTGAATTTTCCCAGCAACTCCTTGGGCAAAATCACGCCTAGGGAATTGCCGATTTGCGTCAGTTTTAACGTAGTCATGGTAATACCCGATGTAGGTTATAACATTCGTTATAATACACTTGAAATGATAGTTGGCAAGCCTGTGGAATAACGGAGTTAGGAAAAACCATAGCTTGGATGCTTTTGGTGGATTAAGCGCTGAACGAGAGCGCCAGCCTGTTAGAATACGGGATAAGGAACCCCTTGCTTTGACTACACTTAAACTGACCAAACCCCCTAAAGAATCGACCGCTACTGCACGCTCACCTGTGCGGCCTGCCGACCCGGCCAAGCGCTCGCGCACTTCGGCGCCGGCGCAAACTGCTCCCAGGCAACCAGCGCCAAAACAGCCGGCCGAGCAATCAACTTCGCGCGCGGCCGACAAGTCGCATCAACCTGCCAGTCCACGCCAACGCAACCATCGCTTTGACGGTAGCCTGAAAAACACTACGCCCGATAGCCGTGCGTCTGTGGAACGAGCAGGGCAACGCGACGAACGAAAAGGGCGTGACCCCGGTCGCACCGATTCAAAGCTAGGCAAAGACATGGATTCCAGCGTCCGCTGGAATGACAGTAATACAAGTCGACCGCCACGCGACAACCGCCAAGCTTCCGGCAAGCGTGCCGCGCCTGCATCGCGACGGCCAGCACATGATCAACAGCCGCCAGCAGACCGCGACACGCCGCGCCGCGGCGGCAAGGTGCGCGACGGCTTCGAACCCGGCGAATTCAACCGCGACCGGCCGACCAACCCGAAATTCTCCGCCAAGCCGGTTGCCGGCAACGCCGAGCAGCCGCGTCTGTCGAAAAGAATGGCGGAGCTTGGCCTGTGCTCGCGGCGTGAAGCCGACGACTGGATCGTCAACGGCTGGGTCAGCGTTGATGGTGCGGTAGTAGACATTCTGGGCACGCGCATTTCGCCCGACGCCCGCATCGAAATCAGCTCGGCCGCGCGCGCGCATCAGTCGGAAACCGTCACCATCCTGCTCAACAAACCGATCGGTTATGTGTCCGGGCAAGCGGAAGACGGCTACCAGCCTGCTATCGTACTGATTCATCCCGACAACCAGTGGCACGGCGAGAGCGGCAAGCCCAATACCGCCGACCCCGTATTCAGGCGCGGGCATTTGCACGGCCTGGCGCCAGCGGGCCGGCTCGACATCGATTCGACCGGATTGCTGGTACTGACGCAGGATGGCCGCGTCGCCCGCCAGCTCATCGGCGAGAATTCCACGGTGGAAAAGGAATACCTCGTGCGCGTGGAAGGCAAGCTGTCGGAACAGGGGCTCAAGCAGCTCAACCACGGCTTGTCGCTGGACGGCGTCAAGCTGAAGCCGGCCAAGGTTTCCTGGCAGAACGAAGACCAGCTGCGTTTCGTGCTGCGCGAAGGCCGCAAGCGCCAGATCCGCCGCATGTGCGA
>CBILOJ010000321.1:0-1657 GCA_966238525.1 uncultured Methylophilaceae bacterium
ATAACCCCATCGAGCCGCACGCGACGATTGCCGCCTGGGACGGCGACAAGCTGACCTTGTACGATTCGACGCAGGGCATCAGCGGCGTGCATAAAACCGTGGCCAAGACCTTCGGCATGCCGCAGGAAAACGTCCACGTGATTTCGCTCTACGTCGGCGGCGGATTCGGCTGCAAGGGTTCGATCTGGTCGCACGTGATCCTGAGCGCGATGGCGGCACGCGCAGTCGGCCGGCCGGTCAAGCTGGCACTGACGCGTACGCAGATGTTCGGCCCGGTCGGCGGCCGCCCGCAGACCGAGCAGCACATCCGGCTTGCGGCGCAGCCTGACGGCACCTTGACCGCGCTCAACCACGACACCATCTCGCATACCTCGTTTCTCGAGGACTACGTCGAGCCTTCCAGCCTGCAGAGCCGCATGCTCTACGCCTGTCCCAACGCGGCGACCACGCACCGTCTGCTCAAGCTCAATGTCGGCACGCCGACCTTCCAGCGCGCACCGGGCGAAGCGACCGGCACCTACGGCATCGAAGCGGCTCTGGATGAACTCGCTTACGAACTGGGCATGGATCCGTTGGAACTCAGGCTCAGGAATTATGCCGAAACCGATCCCGACGTCGGCAAGCCTTTCTCGAGCAAATCCCTGCGTGAATGTTATCGCAGCGGTGCCGAGCGTTTCGGCTGGGCGAAGCGCAATGCCGAGCCGCGCAGCATGCGTGACGGCCATGCGCTGATCGGCTGGGGCATGGCGACGGCCACCTATCCGACGCGACGCAGTCCGTCCTCGGCCAGCGCGAAAATCCTGCCTGATGGCACGGCGATCGCCGCCGCCGGCTCGCAGGATATCGGCACCGGCACTTACACGGTGATGACACAGGTGGCGGCGGAAACGCTGGGGTTGCCGGTCGAGCGCGTGCAATTCAAGCTGGGCGATTCCGCCTTGCCGTCCGCGCCGATTTCCGGCGGATCGATGACGGTGGCCAGCGTCGGCCCGGCGGTACAGGCAGCCTGCAAGGCCGCGCTCGACCAGCTGATTGCTGCGGCACTCGGTGGCAACGGCTCGCCGTTTGCCGGTGCCAAGCGCGAGGACATCGTCGCCGAGAATGGCTGGCTCATGCTGCGCATGGATCGCAGCCGGCGCGAATCGTTTGCCGGGGTCATCGCGCGCAATGGCGGCAAGGCGATCGAGGCCAGCGAGCATGTCGAACTCGACAAGGAACGCGACCGGTATTCGATGCATGCCTTCGGCGCCGTGTTCGCCGAGGTACGCGTCGATGAGGATCTTGGCATTATCCGCGTGCCGCGTGTGGTCGGCAGCTATGGCGTGGGTCGGCTGTTGAATGCCAAGACCGGGCACAGCCAGCTCATGGGCGGTATCGTCTGGGGCATCAGCCTGGCGCTACTGGAACAGACGCACATCGACCCGCATACGGGCCGCGTCGTCAACGCCAACCTGGCGGAATACCACGTGCCGGTAAATGCGGACATCGGCGAGATCGACGTCATCGTGGTCGATGAAGAAGACCCGCACGTGAATTCCCTGGGTGCCAAGGGCATCGGCGAGATTGGCATTACCGGTGTCGGTGCCGCCATCGCCAATGCCGTCTATCACGCCACCGGCCGCCGCGTGCGCGATCTGCCGATCACGCTGGACAAGGT
>CBILOJ010000322.1:0-1629 GCA_966238525.1 uncultured Methylophilaceae bacterium
AGCAGTACCAGCGGCAGAGCGATCACGTGAAAGGCGAAGAAGCGGTTGAGCGTCGCGTCCGACACCATGTAATCGCCGCGCACCCATAGCGAAATGTCGGGGCCGATGAACGGGATGCTGGTGAACAGGTTGATGATGACCTGCGCCCCCCAATACGACATCTGCCCCCAGGGCAGCAGATAGCCGAAGAAAGCTTCGCCCATGAGGCAGAGGAAAATCGCCACGCCGAACAGCCAGATCAGTTCGCGCGGATTGCGGTAGGAGCCGTAGATCAGACCGCGGAACATGTGCAGGTAAACGACCACGAAAAACATGGAGGCGCCGGTGGAATGCATGTAGCGGATGAGCCAGCCCCAGGACACGTCGCGCATGATGTACTCGACCGAGGCAAAGGCCAAATTGGCATCCGGCTTGTAATGCATGGTCAAAAAGATGCCGGTGAGAATTTGCAACACCAGCACCAGTAGCGCCAGCGAGCCGAAGACGTACCAGAAGTTGAAGTTCTTGGGCGCATAGTACTCGGTGATATGCGCCTTTAGCGTGGCAGTCAGCGGAAAACGCGCATCGACCCAGCCCAGCATTCCCGTAAGATATTTCTGCATGATTAGGCCGCCCCCTGACCGTCTTCACCAATCAGCACGACATTGTCGCTGAGGTATTTATGCGGCGGCACCGCAAGGTTGATCGGGGCTGGCGAACCCTTGAATACGCGGCCAGCCAAATCGAATTTGGAACCGTGGCAAGGGCAGAAAAAACCACCCGGCCAGTCCGTACCCATGTCGCCATTAGGCTGCAACTTGGGCGAAGGCGAACAGCCGAGGTGCGTACAAATCCCAACCAGCACCGCCAGATTGGATTTGATCGAACGGCCGGGATTGTCGCAATAATCAGGCTGCTGGGAGGCGACCTCGGACATCGGATCGGATAGCTGACCATCGTGCTGAGCCAGCATGTCCAGCATCTCCTGCGTGCGGTTGATGATCCACACCGGTTTGCCGCGCCACTCCACGGTAATCATCGCACCAGGCTCGATCTTGCCGACGTCGGCTTCTACCGGCGCGCCCGCCGCTTTGGCGCGCTCGCTCGGTAGCATGCTCGACACAAACGGCACCGCAACCGCGGCCGCGGCGACACCACCCATGGCTGCCGTCGCCGCAATCAAAAATCGCCGCTTGCCTTGATTCACTTCCCGATCACTCATCACGCGCCCTTGAACGAATTACGATGCGACTAACAATTGTTTAACCTGCCATTTTACAGCTTCCACACAAAAACTTAAACCCGAATTCAGCCGCGAAACCACAAGGGAATGCTCATACCGGATTATCAATATCAATGTAGCGATGCGCCAAACCGAACCGCTCTGCAAGATGCCGGCCCAGCGCCTGAACGCCATAGCGCTCGGTCGCATGGTGGCCTGCGGCGAGATAGGCCATGCCGGTTTCCCGTGCCAGGTGTACGGTTTGTTCCGAGATTTCACCGCTGATGAACGCATCGACATCGAGCGGCAATGCCTGCTCGAAATAGCCTTGCGCAGCACCCGTACACCATGCGATACGGCGAATCGGCTTATCCGGGTCGCCTACCGTCATTGGCACTCTTTGCAAGACATGGCCCAGATGATCCTGC
>CBILOJ010000323.1:0-1610 GCA_966238525.1 uncultured Methylophilaceae bacterium
GCCAATGATAGTATGCTCTTCGCATGCGAAAGTAGGTCACCGCCAGACTCTTATTAGAGAAGTTGACTAGCGTTAATGGTCAGCTTCAGCAAAAGCCCTCCTTGTCGAGGGCTTTTGCCTTTGTGGCGACGGATGTTGCCATATCAATTCATTGAATTCGTTGATATAATATTAAAGATAGATGGGCGCCAAGCCCATTTTTTGTTTCTGCGAGTTGAAGCTTGAGGAGCGGCATGCAGGATTTGCATACATTGCTGGAGCGTTCGGTAACGCAGCTGGGCTATGAACTGGTCGATATGGAGTTGTCCAATCGCGGCAAGCTGATCCGTTTGTTCATCGATAAACCGGAAGGCATCAATATCGATGATTGCGTGCTTGTCAGCAATCAGTTGGGTAATGTGCTGGCCGTCGAACACGACGTGGATTACGACCGGCTCGAGGTTTCCTCGCCGGGCCTGGATCGTGTATTGAAAAAGGAAGCGGATTTTGTTCGTTTTTCCGGTCAGCGTGCACAGGTCAAGCTACGCGTGCCAGTCGATGGCAGGAAGAATTTTGTCGGCATGTTGCGCGGGCTGGAACAAGGCGAACTTACATTGGAAATCGATGGGGTCGAACAGAAGATAGCTTTGTCTAATATTGATAAAGCGCGTTTAAGCCCCGAGTTTTAAGCTTGGGCTGAGCCCATGAATTTTGGCGGAGATTGAGATGAGTCGCGAAATATTATTGTTAGTGGATGCGCTGGCACACGAAAAGAATGTGCCCAAGGACGTGATTTTTATCGCGCTTGAACTGGCTTTGGCTTCTGCCAGCAAAAAACGCTTCAGTGAGGAAGCCGATGTGCGCGTGGCCATCGATCGTGAGAGTGGCGAGTACCAGTCCTTCCGTCGCTGGCAAATTGTTGCCGATGAAGCGCTGGAGAATCCGGCAGCGCAGATCGCCTTGAGCGATGCGCGCGCCGAAGGGCTGGCCGAAGGCGATTATGTCGAGGAGCCGCTGGAGTCGATCGAATTCGGTCGTATCGGCGCACAAGCCGCAAAGCAGGTTATCTTGCAGAAGGTACGCGAAGCCGAGCGTGAACAGATTCTCGAAGATTTTCTGGCACGCAAGGAACATCTCGTTACCGGCGTCATCAAGCGCATGGAAAAAGGCAATGCCATTATCGAAGTCGGCCGCTTGGAGTCGTTGCTGCCGCGCGAGCAGATGATTCCCAAGGAAAATTTGCGCGTAGGCGATCGCGTACGCGCTTATCTGTCGCGCATCGAACGTGGCGGCCGTGGCCCGCAATTGATCCTGTCGCGCATTGCACCCGAGTTCCTCTCCAAGTTGTTCGAACTGGAAGTGCCGGAGATCGAAGAAGGTCTGCTGGAAATTCGGTCGGCAGCGCGCGACCCTGGTTTGCGTTCCAAAATCGCGGTCAAATCCAATGATCAGCGCATCGATCCCGTCGGTACCTGTGTCGGCATGCGCGGTTCGCGTGTGCAGGCCGTGACCGGGGAATTGGCCGGCGAGCGTGTCGATATCGTGCTGTGGTCGATGGACCCGGCGCAATTCGTCATTAATGCCATGTCGCCGGCAGAGGTTTCCAGCATCGTGGTCGACGAGGACGCGCA
>CBILOJ010000324.1:0-1610 GCA_966238525.1 uncultured Methylophilaceae bacterium
ATGCACCGGATCGACCTCAACCAGCATGTGCGCTGCCTTTTCCGGCGTCACGTAATGATGGCCGCTGAAACCGTAGAACAATCCCCCCAGCAGAATGGCGAACGGCAGCACGATGATGACATTGCCGAGAATGGCGATCAGCTGACTGCGCGTCATCTGCGCGATGATGGTGACCAGGTTGCCCATTTCACGCGTCTTGCCGTCGCTGTCGCCTATGCTCAAGGCGATGGAATTGGCCGTCATCGCCGGTTGCTTGGTGGCGACGGTGAAATGCAGGATATGGATAATGACGAAGCCGATGCCGTAATTGAGGCTGAACAGGATCGCTTCGGTCAGCGGCGCGTAATGCTGCTTGCCCAGCCAGAGCTTGATCATGGCCATCAGCGTGATGATGAAGCCGGCGCCCATGGCTGAGCGCAGCAACTCGAAATACTGGCTGCGCGTTTCGGTGATGTAGTGCTCGCCGGTACGGCTCGCATTCTCGGTCACGCGCAGTGCCAGCAGCTCCATGTTGCCGTGCCAGTGCTGGTGCGTATCGTTCTTGTGGCATTCGCCATAGACGAGGTCCTTGAACAGCTGCACAAAGGCGAGATCGGCATTTTCA
Organism: uncultured Methylophilaceae bacterium; assembly: GCA_966238525.1. GTDB lineage: Bacteria > Pseudomonadota > Gammaproteobacteria > Burkholderiales > Methylophilaceae > CBILOJ01. Next base: position 605 of record CBILOJ010000324.1, read on the forward strand.
CCGGCGCGCAGGCTGCCTATCATGCCGAGCAACGTTTCCAGGCGCCGGATCTGCTGCGTCATGCGCTGCAGGATGAAGGTGAGACGTATGCTGGTACCGGTCTGCGAACTATTGCGACGTATCTTGCCGATCACCTGGCGGCACTGGTCGAGCATGACGAGAATATGCTTGGGATCGACCTCCTCCTGCCGCTCGATACCGGCCAGAAAAGCGCCGAGCTCGATGTTCTGCACGATGAAGGGCGAGGCGTGGTCCTCGAGCTCGGGATGGCTGCGGATGAGTTCGGGCTCCAGGCCCATGGCCGAGATGCGATAGGACAGCACATGCACGGCATCGAGCAGGCTGCGCCGGCATGACACGATCAATTCCTCGGGGGCGGCTTCGAAATGCAGAGCGTGCACGAGCTGCTGCCAGGTTTCGTCGGGTACCGCCAGTACCCATTCCTCGTCGCTGACCTTGGGGAATATCAGCGCGAACAGATCCTTGAGATAGGCTGGGTCCACCGCATCCGGCAGCAGCTTGTGGCCCATGCGTCGCCACATTTCAGCGAAAAAACCGTTACTCGGCTGTATGCCGGAATCGACCAGCAGCGACACCGGCTTGCGTTCGCCAATCAGGCGCAGGATGGCGTCGCGCAGCGCTTCGGCCTCGGCCGGATCGCTGTCGAGTATGTGACAAAGGCGCTCGATCGCATGCACGGCGGCATCGCTTTGGCTCGGTCGCCGCGGCCGGATTTCCGCTACCAATCCTGTCAGTAGCCGTACCGGATCTTCACGCTGTTCCGCCTGCTCCTCGACGTATTCGCGCAGTAATGCTTCCATCATGTTCCAGCCCGGCAAAGCCACGATTTAAGCATGCCACGTCCGCTGCTGCCAACCGCAATCCGGACATAGCCGGATGATTTTGTGCGTTAGGGCCTGGGCGAATTCAAGGTCATTGAGGCTGTGCTGTCACTGCCATTGCGCTGCAAGGACACCTGCACCGTCTTGCCGGCATAGCGCTGCGC
>CBILOJ010000325.1:0-1594 GCA_966238525.1 uncultured Methylophilaceae bacterium
TGATCGAATCGCGGCGCTGCTTCAGCATTTTTTCGATAACCGCAATCACCTGCGTATCATTGAGTTCAATACGCTCATCCACTTCTCGCTGTTTGATCGCTGCCTGCAGCAGGCGGATTGCACCCAGCCGCGTACTGTCTTTGGCACGCATGGCCGTTTTCATGTCTTCCATGATACGGATTTTTAGCGACACGAGGCGATCAGCCTAGTACAGTTTGGCAGGCAAGGTCTGATTGCGAATGCGACGATAGTGACGCTTGACGGCAGCGGCGGCTTTGCGCTTGCGCTCCCAGGTTGGCTTTTCGTAGAATTCACGCGCGCGCAGGTCGGTCAGCAGACCGGTTTTTTCGATCATGCGTTTGAAACGACGCAGTGCGACGTCAAATGGCTCGTTTTCTTTTACACGTATACTGGACATTAGGTTCACTTCCTTGAGAAGGGCCGAAAAATCCTGCTATTCTAACGACTAGATAGTAATTTATCAATCCTTGATCCCAGTATTCCAATGATAGTTCTCGGCATCGAATCTTCCTGCGACGAAACCGGCATCGCACTCTACGACACACAGCACGGTCTGCTCGCGCATGCATTGCATTCCCAGATCGACATGCATGCCGAATATGGCGGTGTGGTGCCAGAGCTCGCGTCACGTGATCATATCCGGCGCGCCGTGCCGCTGATGCGCCATGTGCTGAGGCAGGCCGGGCTCGACCTCGGCGCCGTGGACGGCATCGCTTACACCCAAGGCCCGGGGCTCGCCGGCGCCTTGCTGGTTGGTACCAGCATTGCCCAAGCACTGGCGTTCACGCTGCAGGTTCCCGCACTCGGCGTGCATCACCTGGAAGGGCACCTGCTGGCACCGCTGCTTGAAGAAAACGCGCCGGCTTTTCCGTTCGTCGCCCTGCTGGTCTCGGGTGGCCATACCCAACTCATGCGCGTTTCCGACATAGGAGAGTACGAACTGCTGGGCGATACGCTGGACGATGCTGCCGGCGAGGCTTTCGACAAAACAGCCAAACTGCTGGGGCTGGGTTATCCCGGCGGACCGGCGATTGCGCACCTGGCTCAGCAGGGGCGCCCCGGGCAGGTCAAGCTGCCGCGGCCAATGCTCACGAGCGGTGACCTCAACTTCAGCTTCAGCGGACTCAAGACTGCCGTACTGACGCTGACTCACAATGCCGCTTCCAGCTCGATTGCAGACGCCGATATTGCTTGTGAATTTCAGGAAGCGGTAACCGAAGTGCTCACGACCAAATGCATGGCGGCCTTGCGACAAACCCACCTGGATACACTGGTAGTATCCGGTGGAGTCGGTGCCAATCGGCGCCTGCGCGAACGCCTTGATACTGCCGCCGCCAGCAAAAATTGCCGCGTGTATTATCCGCGCCTTGAATTTTGTACCGACAATGGCGCCATGATTGCATTTGCCGGCGCCATGCGCATGCAGCATGCAAAGACCGGCGATTATGCTTTTACCGTCCGGCCCCGCTGGGATCTGGCGGAGTTGCAGCAGCCCTAAAGACTATTTAGGCCCCTTGCCGAAACCGGCTTCTGTGCCATTCAGCAGTTTCTGTATGTTGTTGCGGTGCCGCCA
>CBILOJ010000326.1:0-1583 GCA_966238525.1 uncultured Methylophilaceae bacterium
GCGCTTCTATCGGTAAAACATCCATTCCATCTCCTTGCGCTGAAGCCAATCAGCCTAACCGGTTATACCCAGGCGTCAGCCAATGTCGGGGCATGCATAATACGCAACTGCATGATGCGGCGGAACTGCTGCGGATCCTTGGCGTGCGTCAGCTCGCCGGCCTGCGGGTTGTGCAGATCGTAGAGCCGCGACAGCCAGAAACGCAGCGCGGCACGCCGCAACAAGCCCGGCCATGCCACGCGTTCGGCCCCGTTCAACGGCCGCACATCGTGGTAGGCCTGCAACAGCGCCTGCAGACGCGTCGCCTCTATACCTTGCCCGCTTTCGCACCAGTCGTTGACGGCAATCGCCACGTCGTAGAGCAGGATGTCGTTGCAGGCATAGTAGAAATCGATGATGCCGCCCAAGCGCTCGCCGTCGAACAGCACATTGTCGCGGAACAGATCGGCATGGATTACGCCCTGCGGCAGCGCTGAGGTATCGAGCGCCGCCTGGTAGGCCATCTCGTCCTGCAGCATATGGCGCTCTTCGGCATCGAGCACGCCGAGAACGCTGGCCGCCGTCGCTTCGCGCCAATCCGCTCCGCGCGGGTTTTCCATGCGTCCGGAGAACGACAGGCCGGCGACGTGCATCTGCGCCATCGCACGGCCTACTTCGGCACATTGCACCAGCGTCGGCTGGTCGATGTCGCGGCCCGGCAGGCAACTGACGAGCGAAGCCGGCTTGCCGTTGAGCATGGCGAGGCTGGCGGCCGCCCGGTTGCGTATAGGGCGCGGGCACGGTACGCCGCGTTCCGCCAGATGCGTCATGAGGTCAAGAAAATACGGCAGGTCTTCCGCCGCGTTTTTCTCGAACAGCGTCAGTACATAGCGACCGCTAGCAGTGGTAACGAAATAATTGGTATTGGTGATGCCGGCGGCGATACCCTGCAGATCGCGCAGCTCGCCTACGGGATAATCGTGCAGCCAGCAGCGCAGCTGTTCGGAAGTGACGGTAGTAAATACGGACATAAAAATTAGAAGAGGGCTTGATGCCCTCTTGCCACAAACACATCAGAAATTGAACAGCACCCATTTCGGAACCGCGAGCGCATCGCCCGGCCCGCTATCCATGCGCTCCCATGGCCCTTCCTGGTCTTCCTTGACCAGATAATAGGGCGTGCCGTGCGGCGGCGTCACCTTCATCATGTAAAGCTCGCCGTTGATGCGGTATTCCTCGACCGTATCCTCGCCCTTCTTCATGATCGTCACATCGGGTTCGACGCCCGAATCGACATCCAGCCCGGGCGGCGGTGGCGGCGGCTCCGGCACCGGCTCCAGCTGCGGCAGATCGTTATCGGCAGCGGCAACCGTGAGTGGCAGGGCAAGAGCCAGGACTAGCATAGACAGGGTGCGGCGCATGATAACCTCTAGCAGGGAGTTGGAATATATGAATACAGCCAGATTCTAGCAAAATCCGGCGCGCACTGCTGTAATGCAACGCGCTTACCTCACAGATAGAACTGGATCTGGCGCTCGAGCGGCGAGGGTTCGAAGCCGCGCGTTTCATAATGCTTGAAGATCGCCTCTACCACCTCTTTGGGT
>CBILOJ010000327.1:0-1576 GCA_966238525.1 uncultured Methylophilaceae bacterium
CGGCGGCGCCGAGGTCGGAGCGCACCATGCGCTGCACGCCGGCCGACAGCGCGACTTCGGAGTGGACGAAGCCCTTGTGCACGCGGTAGCTGATCGCGCGGTCGTTGTAGAGCGAGGCGAACACTTCCTTGATCTTGTGCAGCACCAGTTCGATACCGACCACGTTGAGGAAGGATTCCTGCTGGCCGGCGAACGAGGCGTCGGGCAAATCTTCCGCCGTGGCCGACGAGCGCACGGCAAACGAGGCTTCGGCGTTGTCCTTGCTCAACGTGGCGAAGGCGTCGCGAATGGCTTGTTCCAGATCGGCCGGAAACGGTTGCGCTTCGACCAGCGCGCGCACTTCGGCTCCGACCTTGGCCAATTCTCTGACGTCGTCAGCATCGAGCGCCAGCAGTTTGGCGTTGATCTTTTCGTCCAGGCCGCCGTGCTTGAGAAATTCGCGGAACGCATGCGCCGTGGTGGCGAAACCGGTCGGTACGCGTACGCCATGCGGCAGTTGCGAAATCATCTCGCCCAGGCTGGCATTCTTGCCGCCTACGCTGTCGACATCGCTCATTCTCAGGTTTTCAAAGGGAACAACTAGGGCGGAGGGATCGAATAATGCTGACATGGCTAAGTCCGAAGTTATGAAATTTTAAGGTGTGTAACTAGGGCGCAGCGAATCGTCGTCGCTGGCGGTTTTTGCAATAGTGCATGATTATGAAGAAATTATGCTTTTCGCTCCAGTCTTCCTGCGCTTTATTTCGCTGAACGCGCTGTCATGTTCGTGCCCGAAGACCGGAATAGCGAGCGGGCGGCGCATGTTAGAATCGTGCCCGTCGCAACGACAGCCCGAATGATAGCCGCCTACCCGTGACCGATTCCACTTTACAGCCGCGCCAGCGCATTGCTCAGCTTGAAGCGCAATTGCCATTTTGTATGTATGCCGACAGACACAAGCTGCGCCGTCGCTTGCATCAGGCGCGCGCGGCCATCGACCAGGACAAGCAGGATGCGGGCGTACTGGCGGCCATCGCCAAGCAGATTGCCGCTTCGTCGGCCAAGCGAGAAGCGCGCGAACAAAACCTGCCCAAGCCCGATTATCCGGCCGAACTGCCGGTCAGCCTGCGCAAGGACGAGATCGCCGCGGCGGTCGCCAAGCACCAGGTCGTCATCGTCAGCGGCGAGACCGGTTCGGGCAAGACCACGCAATTGCCCAAGATCTGTCTCGAGCTCGGCCGCGGCGTCGCCGGCCTCATCGGCCACACGCAGCCGCGCCGCATCGCCGCACGTTCCGTCGCCGCGCGCATCGCGCAGGAGCTCAAAAGCCCGCTCGGCGAAGCCGTAGGCTATAAGGTACGCTTCAACGACAAGCTGTCGGAGTCGAGCTACATCAAGCTCATGACCGACGGCATCCTGCTCGCCGAGACGCAGGGCGACCGCTTTCTCGAAGCCTACGACACCATCATCATCGACGAGGCGCACGAACGCAGCCTCAACATCGATTTCCTGCTCGGTTACCTGAAACAGCTGCTGCCGAAGCGCCCCGAGCTCAAGGTCATTGTCACGTCGGCCACCATCGACGCCGACCGTTTCT
>CBILOJ010000328.1:0-1562 GCA_966238525.1 uncultured Methylophilaceae bacterium
CGCGCGTCCATTTCACCGCGGCGGCCGCGTCGTGCATGAAGGCCGGAAACACCACTTCGGGATAGACGCGATAATCGGGCACCACGGCGATGAAACCGCTAGTCGTCAACGCCTCGGCCACAAACTGATAATCCTGGCGCCGGCCTGCTTCCCAGGAGCCGCCGTAGAAAAACACCACAACCGGCAATGGTTTGACGACCGGTGCATTTGGCACGTAAACGTCGAGTTTGTTGCGCTCGGCCGGGCCGTACACGATGTCGCCCGTCTCGCGATAACCGCCATCCGGCACGGCAAGGTTGAGCAGAGCTACTGGAGAACACGCCGCAACCAACATACTGCCGGCGGCGCAGCACCATAATCCCAGATTTCTGATAAACGACATGGAATAGAATTGAGACATGCAAACCCTAATTTACGTCGGCCGCCACGCGGCGGATTCAGAACTCCCAGCTCAAACAGGAAAATTTGCCGGTTTGTTGCGAGAATATAAGACATGAGCAAAAAACATCCCATAGCTGACAACCCGTGTCCGTGCGGTAGCGCTACAGCTTATGCCGCCTGCTGCCGGCCTTGGCATCTCGGCCAGCCGGCACCAACAGCGGAAGCACTCATGCGCTCGCGCTACACCGCTTACGTGCTGAAACTGGAAGATTACCTGCTGCAGACCTGGCATCCCGATACTCGGCCAACTGCGCTCGATCTAGTCGAGGATACATTGACAAAATGGCTGGGACTTGAGGTCAAGCGGTTTGAGGCGACCGGAGACGAAACGGCGATAGTCGAGTTCGTCGCAAGATACAAGGTGAACGGAAAAGCAGAGAGGCTGCATGAAATCAGTCGTTTTGTAAAAATGCGGCATCATTGGTATTACCGCGACGGCACGTTTGCGGGGGAGTAATGCATCACCACGCTTGAAAACTGTAAATTAACGGTTTACACTCCTATATGATCAAAAGCTTCAAACACAAAGGCCTGGAGCTGTTCTTTCACACTGGCAAAAAATCGGGCATTCAACCGCATCATGCCAATAAGTTACAGCTGCAACTGGCCTTGCTTGATAGCGCCACATCAAAAGACGATATGAATGTACCCGCATGGCGGCTGCACGAATTGAAAGATGACCTCGCCGGGCACTATGCCATATGGGTAAATGGCAATTGGCGAATCACTTTCAGGTTTATCGGTGAAGATGTCGAACTGGTCGACTATCAGGATTATCACTAGGAGATAATATGAATATGCATAACCCGCCCCACCCAGGAAAAGTATTGCGCGAATGGATACCGGAATCGGTAAGCGTAACTAGCGCCGCCAAGGCACTGAAAATATCGCGCGTGAGCTTGTCCAAAATTCTCAACGGCAACAGTAACATCAGCGCCGAAATGGCGATTCGGCTCTCGCAATGGCTAGGCACATCATCTGATGTCTGGCTGAGCATGCAGGTCAAATACGATCTGTGGCAAGCGCAGCAGAAGGCTGATTTTCATATTGAAAGGCTAGCTGCTTAGGGGCATGAATCGTCGCCGTGATATCCAGCAACAACATGAACGTGCCGTGGTTGC
>CBILOJ010000329.1:0-1551 GCA_966238525.1 uncultured Methylophilaceae bacterium
GTTGCCAGCCAACGCGAGTCGCGCATTATAGCAAACTTCGCCGAGCGGTGTCATTTACTCGCAATCCATATTTTCACAGCCCTAGGTTTGAAAATCATGGTCGCTCGGTTATGCTCGCAAGTCGTCCAACAGCAGAGCCGTCCATGCCCGATTTTCATATCTCCCCAGTCGATGACAGCCTCGATCAATCACTACAGCAGACGATAGACAACAAGACCAAGCCACTAGGAGCGCTTGGACGACTGGAGAAACTCGCGCTCAAGCTGGGACGTATCCAGGGTAGCTTTAAGCCTGAGTTGCGGCGGCCTGTCGTACTGGTTTTTGCAGGGGATCACGGCATTGCCGAAGCTGGTGTCAGTCCTTTTCCGCAAGCTGTCACGCAGCAGATGGTGCGCAATTTTCTCGCTGGCGGCGCCGGCATCAATGTTTTCGCCAGACAGAACGGCATGCAAGTACGTGTAATCGATGCCGGCGTCAATCATGTATTCGAACCATTGCCGGACTTGATCGACGCCAAGGTCGGCATGGGCACCCAGAATTTTCTCGAGCAGCCGGCAATGACACCAGCCGAGTGCGAGCGTGCGCTTTTTACTCTAGGTGCGCAGCTCGCGGCTAAAGAAACCGAGGCAGGCAGCAATGTGCTGGCTTTCGGCGAGATGGGCATAGGCAATACCTCGGCGGCGGCTGCGCTGATGTGCGTACTATGTGATTTGCAACCGGCGCAATGCGTTGGGCGCGGCACCGGTCTCGACGATGCCGGCTTGCAGCGCAAGACTTCCATCATCGAGCAGGCACTGCGTCAGCATGCGCTCGACGGCAACGATCCGCTGGCGGCTCTGGCAACCTTTGGCGGTTTCGAAATTGCCATGATGACGGGTGCAATGCTGGCCGCGGCGGAGCGTCGCGCCGTGTTGTTGATCGATGGCTTCATTGCCAGTGCGGCCTTGCTGGTGGCGTCCAGAATTGCGCCGACAGTGCTGAAATACTGTGTGTTCGCTCATTGCTCGGACGAAAGTGGTCATCGTTTGCTATTGCAGCAACTGGGTGCTGAACCGCTGCTCGATCTGGGCTTGCGGCTCGGCGAAGGCACGGGCGCGGCGCTGGCGTATCCGCTGCTGCAGGCGGCGGCGAACTTCCTCAATGAAATGGCCTCGTTCGAAGCCGCCGGCGTCAGCCGGGATCGCTGACATGCTGCAGAAGCTTAATCGGCAATGGCGGCTATGGTGCGTAGCGCTGATATTTTTTACGCGCATACCGGTGCGCGTCGTCGATTTTGCGGAAGCCGACCTCAACCATGCGACACGTTATTTTCCCCTGGTGGGCATCCTGGTCGGCACCGTCTGCAGTTTAGTCTTCTGGCTGGCGGCATTATGGCTGCCGCACGAAGTGGCCGTGCTTTTCAGCATGGCAGCGGGTATCGCCCTCACGGGCGCATTTCACGAAGACGGCCTGGCGGACGCTGCGGATGGCCTAGGTGGCGGCTGGGAAAAGGCGCAGGTGCTGGCCATCATGCAGGATTCCCGCTTAGGCAGCTATGGTGCCATCGCGCTG
>CBILOJ010000330.1:0-1542 GCA_966238525.1 uncultured Methylophilaceae bacterium
GGCAGGCCGACCATGAGCATGCCGTGATGCATGAGCGGCAGCATCATGCTGACCAGCGTCGTTTCCTGGCCGCCGTGCAAGGAAGCGGTGGAGGTGAAGACGGCGGCCGGCTTGCCGATCAGCGCACCCTTGAGCCACAGGCCCGAGGTGCCGTCGAGAAAATATTTCACTGGCGCCGCCATATTGCCGAAGCGCGTCGGGCTGCCGAGCGCGAGACCGGCGCATTCCTGCAGATCCTTGAGTTCGGCGTAGGGCGCGCCGCTATCGGGCACATCGGCTTCGGTGGCTTCGCATACGGCCGACACCTTGGGCACGGTGCGCAGTCGCGCCTTGGCGCCCTTGACCGACTCGACGCCGCGCGCCACGAGCTGGGCCATTTCGCGTACGGCCCCGCCATGCGAATAATAGAGTACGAGGATATCGTTCATTTCTTTGCCTTGTTCCTGAGCATGAGATGCGTCTGGTTCTTTTCGACCTCGAACAGTCCGATCGCCACCGCGAGATCGCTGAGCTTGGCATAGCCGTAATTGCGCGGGTCGAAGTCCGGCGCGTTCTTGATGATGTTGCTGCCGACCACGCCGAGGTGCGCCCAGCCGTCTTCGTTGGACGCCGATTCGATGGCGGAACGAAACAGATTGATGAGTTTGGTATCTTGCCGCAGCTTGTTCGGTGGCATCTTTTGCCGCGACGGTTCGTCGTCGGTAGCGGCGACGAAAATCTCGGTGTAGATGAAACGGTCGCAGGCGGCAACGAACGGCTGCGGCGTCTTTTTCTCGCCGAAGCCGTAGACGCTCTTGCCCGATTCGCGGATGCGCGAAGCCAGCCGCGTGAAGTCGCTGTCGCTGGAGACGATGCAGAAGCCGTCGAAGTTGCCGGTGTAGAGCAAATCCATGGCGTCGATGATCATGGCGCTATCGGTGGCGTTCTTGCCCGTGGTGTAGCGGAACTGCTGGATGGGCTGGATCGAATGTTCGAGCAGCACGGATTTCCATTGGCCCAGATTGGGCAAGGTCCAGTCGCCATAGATGCGCTTGACGCTGGCGACACCGAACTTGGCAACCTCCGTCAGCAAGCCTTCGATGATCGAGGCCTGCGCATTGTCGGCGTCGATAAGGACGGCGAGCGAGGCGTTGTGTTCGGTGTGGATGGCCATTAAATGCGTTTCGCCAGCTCGGCTGCCTTGCCGGTGTAGCTGGCCGGCGTCATTTCCAGCAACAGCTTCTTGGCTTCTGCCGGAATGCGCAGTTCCTCGATGAAGGCATGCAGTGAGGCACGTGTGATGCCTTCCTTGCCACGCGTCAACGCCTTGAGCTGCTCGTACGGATTCTTGATGCCGTAGCGGCGCATGACGGTCTGGATCGGTTCGGCCAGCACTTCCCAGTTGTGGTAGAGATCGTGCGCCAATGCGGCCGGATTGGCCTCGAGCTTGCCCAGGCCCTTGAGACAGGAATCGTAGCCGAGCAGGGTGTAGCCGAAGGCGACGCCCATGTTGCGCAGCACGGTGGAATCGGTCAGGTCGCGCTGCCAGCGCGAGATCGGCAG
>CBILOJ010000331.1:0-1542 GCA_966238525.1 uncultured Methylophilaceae bacterium
GGCCACAGCCAGCGGCGCATCATCCACGCGGCCGACGCCACCGGCCATGCCGTGCAGGTGACGCTGGAACAGAAGGTGCGCGCCCATCCGAACATCGCCTTGTTCGAACACCATTGCGCCATCGACGTGATCACGTCCGACAAGCTGCAGCCGGGCGGCGTCCACAGCGGCCCGGCCCTCGTCGGCCAGCCGCGCTGCCACGGCCTGTACGTGCAGGACCAGAAGAGCGGCAAGGTGCTGACGGTCGAAGCGGAGCACACGGTGCTGGCCACCGGCGGCGCCGGCAAGGTCTATCTCTACACCACCAATCCCGACGTCGCCAGCGGCGATGGGGTGGCCATGGCCTGGCGTGCCGGCTGTCGTGTCGCCAACATGGAATTCATCCAGTTTCATCCGACCTGTCTCTATCATCCGCAGGCCAAGTCCTTCCTCATCAGCGAAGCGGTACGCGGCGAAGGCGGCGTGCTGCTGCTGCCCGACGGCACGCGTTTCATGCCGGAACACGACGAACGCGCCGAGCTGGCGCCGCGCGATGTGGTGGCGCGGGCGATCGACTTCGAAATGAAGAAGCGCGGGCTTGATTGCGTCTATCTCGACATCTCGCATCAGCCGGCCGATTTCATCCTGTCGCACTTCCCGACGATCTACCGCCGCTGCATGGAACTGGGGCTGGACATTACCAAGGGACCGATTCCGGTCGTACCGGCGGCGCATTACAGCTGCGGCGGGGTCATGACCGACCATATGGGCCATACCGATATACCTGGGCTCTACGCCATCGGCGAAACAGCCTGCACCGGTTTGCATGGCGCCAACCGGCTGGCCAGCAACTCGCTGCTCGAATGCCTGGTATTCGGGCAGGCGGCGGCCAAGGATATCCTGGCGCAAGCTGCCAAACCCATGGTTGATTTGCCGGAATGGGACGAAAGCCGCGTTACCGATGCCGACGAGGAAGTCATCATCACGCACAACTGGAACGAGTTGCGCCGCTTCATGTGGAATTACGTCGGTATCGTGCGTACCAGCAAGCGCCTCATGCGCGCCCTGCATCGCATCCATATGCTGCGCGACGAAGTGCACGAGTTCTACAGCAATTTCCGCATCAGCAACGACCTGATCGAGCTGCGCAACCTGTTGCAGGTGGCCGAGCTCATCGTCAAGAGCGCAATGGAACGGCACGAAAGCCGAGGACTGCATTTCAGCAAGGATTATCCGGACATGCTGCCCGAGGCGGTGCCTACCGTACTGGAACCGTCCAACTACTACAGCCTGCTCGACAGCCATCACGGCCATCATCGCCGCTATTCGGTCTAGCGGCTTACAGCTTCGTGCCCAGAATGGCGCCTTGCGTGCGCAGGTCGGTCAATATGCTCAGGCCGAACTGAACCACAGCCTGCGGATCGGAATGAGCCAATTCGGCCGCGACCTTTTCCAGCGCCGCGCGCCCGGTCGCTGCTCCGGCCTGCAAAAGCTCCAGCAAACGTGCAGTCACTGCATTGAGCTCGACGAAACGCACCTCATCCTCGACGTTGCGGAACACCA
>CBILOJ010000332.1:0-1533 GCA_966238525.1 uncultured Methylophilaceae bacterium
GTCACTGCATTGAGCTCGACGAAACGCACCTCATCCTCGACGTTGCGGAACACCAACAGGTTGACCGGCGCCGGCGCCGTTGGCTTGAACCGCCTGGAAATGCGCTGTACTGGATAGTCGTAGTGCAATAGTGCCAGCGCGGGCGCCAGGACCGGCTGTTCCGCCAGCAAATCACCGCCGGGATTCACCTGCGGCACTTCAATATCCGCCACGGCCAACGCCAGTTCTATCCATTCGTAATGTGCAAGCTGCTTGATGAACGGCGGCAGCGTGGCCAACTCGGCCTGATCGAGCTCGTCCAGATAGCGCAGGAACTCCTCGGGAATCTGGCGGAACAGCGGGCTATGGCAGCGATGCTGCACGAAAAAATTGCGTACCAGCCGGCGCCAGGCACGCATGCCCAGTACCTGGCGCGCTACCGGGAAACAGGCCGACACCGATGCGTAAAGATTGTTGAATACGATCTCGGTATAGACGCGCATGCGCTTCGTCAACACGCCGCGCGGACGCGCCTGTTCTACTGGATTGCGAAGGTGGGCGGAAAATTGCAGCTGGTAGCGCTGGAATGCCGGCAGGTCGGTGTTGTCGTTCACCGGACAGCGGACCGCATGCCGCAGTCGAGATAAGGCGTTTGCGCCGTAGCGATTCTTTCAATTTCCCCCATGAGTTCGGGCAAGGGTGGAATATTGACGTCGCGCTCGAGCAAGGTCGGGAATATGCCATGCAGGCGGTAGGCTTCATCAAGCAATGCCCAAACCGGAGCTATCACCGGCTGGCCATGGGTGTCGATGACAAGGTCATCGGCTTCGCGGTCATGCCCTGCAATATGGCCGTAGACGATGCGCTTGCTCGGTAAGCCACGCAAGAACTCGGAGGCATCGAAACCGAAGTTGACGCTGTTGACATAGATGTTGTTGATGTCGAGATGCAGATCGCAATCGGCCTCCTCGAGCACGGCGCGCAGGAACGTCAGCTCATCCATTTCTGAAATAGGCGCAGCCGCATAATAGGAAGTGTTTTCCACGGCGATGCGGCGCTCCAGGATTTCCTGTGTGCGCCGTATGCGCGCGGCGACATAATGCACCGCCTCATCGGTAAACGGGATCGGCAGTAAATCGTAAAGATAACCGCCATCGCTACAATAGCTCAGGTGCTCGGTATATAACGCAATGTGGTGCAGATCGAGAAAGTCCTTGATCTGATATAGAAAAGTTTCGTTGAGCGGATCGGGACCGCCAAGCGACAGCGATAATCCATGACAGACAATGGGATAGCGGTCGGCAAACCACGCGAGCTGCTTGCCCGCGCGGCCGCCAACGCCTATCCAGTTTTCCGGCGCAATCTCGACAAAATCAACGGCAGCGGTCAGGCCGCTATCGAAGGCGGCCTGCAATGGGGCGATCAGCTCACGCTTGAGGCCCAGCCCGACACCCTGAATCAATTGCGATTGCGCCATGCGTTTAGCCGACGAGAGCGTTATTCAGCCTTGTCTGCGCTGCAGGAGCCTTCTTTCGCTTTGTCGGCGCTGCAAGA
>CBILOJ010000333.1:0-1519 GCA_966238525.1 uncultured Methylophilaceae bacterium
TGCTTCTTTTCCCTGCAGGATCGGCGACGATGGAAGCACGCAAAGGATTGTCCGGGTGCGTGTAGGCAATGCGCACGCCGGCGTTGACCATCTCTTCTATCGTCGTTTGCGTTTGCCAGCGCACGCCCATGCCGACCTTGACGAAGGCGACGACGATGCCGGTATCCTGGCAGATCGGCCGCCGGCCGAAGGCGCTCATCTTGGAACTGGTGAGGATCTGTAGCATGGCATCCTTCGCCGCCGGCGCCTGCTCGCGTTGATAGGCATCCCCCAGCGCGCGGATGAAATCCTCGCTGTGGTAATACGAGATGTACTGCAGGGCATCGGCGATGCTCTGCACGAAATCCTGCTCGGTGATGACGGACAAGGGCTACCTCTGCGATCTGGCGACGGCGATGCCGGGATTGACGTCGCGACGCAGGATTTTACCATTCTTGGTGCGCGGAAATTCGTGCGCCAGATACACCGTTTTCGGCGCCTTGTAGGCGGCGAGGTGCTCGCGGCCGAAGGCCTGCAACATGTCTGGCGTCACGTCGCTGCCGGGCCGCGGGATGACGTAGGCCACCACCAGCACCTTGTCCTTCTCGATTTCCTCGGCAATGGCAGCGCAATCGGCCACGGCCGGGTGCGACTTGAACACGCGCTCGATCTCGTAGGGCGAAACGCGATAGCCGAAGCTCTTGATGATGTCGTCCTTGCGGCCGAGGAACCACAGGTAGCCGTCCTCGTCGTAACGCGCATAATCGCCGGTAAAGAACCAGCCGTCGTGGCGCAGCTTGGCCATTTCCTCCGGCAGGTTCCAGTAGCGCAGGAACAGGCCGGGGTCGTCGTCGGGTACGCAGATCATGCCCTCCTCGCCCGGCGCCACGGGCTGCAACGTTTCCGGGTCGAGCAGTGCGATGTCGTGGCCCGGCTGCGGGAAACCGGCCGAGCCGGGCCGAATCGGCCGCGACTTGGTTTCGCACAGGTAATACGAGAATTCCGACATGCCCACCGCTTCGTAAATGTCGAGACCGAAGCGCTGCTTCCATAAGGCCAGCACTTCATCCGACAGGTGCTCGCCGGCGCTCATGCAATGCCGCAGGCTCGGCACTTCGGCTCGCCCGCCCTCAGTCTTCTGCAGGATCTGGCGATAGATGGTGGGCACGCCGACGAAAATCGTCGCCGCGTGCTTGGCGATGAGCTTGAGCCAGGTCTGGGCGTCGTTCCTGCCCTCGTGCACGATCACGGTCTTGCCGAGATACAGCGGGTCCATCAGGCCCGAGCCCAGCACGTAGGTCCAGTTGAACTTGCCGGAATGCATGATGCGGTCGTCGTCGCCGGCGAAATCGAACCAGTACCGCGAAGCCGGTTTGCGGCCGATCAGCGCACGATGGGCGTGCAACACCCCCTTGGGATAGCCGGTAGTGCCTGATGTATAGACGAGATAGGCCGGGTCTTCCGCGCGCGTCGCCTGCGGCGGCTCCCAGCGCTCGATCAGGAGCAGTGCCTGCTCAAGGTCCAGCACGTTGCAGCCGCC
>CBILOJ010000334.1:0-1515 GCA_966238525.1 uncultured Methylophilaceae bacterium
CGGCAACCAGCAGCAACTGGATGCAGGATCGGCCCCGCCCTTTCTCGCCGGCCTGGCAACCAGCCTCAATGGCGCACTGGATGCAATAACCAGGCCGGTGGACCAGAAAACGGTCACGGTGGGCGCACGATGGGATTTCGCCAGCAATGCGGCTTTCAAGGTGCAGTACGACCACATCAATCTCGACGCCGATTCGTCCGGCATCCTGAGCAACGTGCAACCCGATTTCAAGCTGGGCGATAGCGTAAACCTGCTGAGTCTGGTCGTCGACTTTACCTTTTGATGATGAATACCTTATATCGACTGCTTTTGGGCTGTGCCGGCGCGCTGCTGTTCAGTGTGCATGCCTATGCCGAAACGGTGCTGGTGGTTTCGGAAGACAGCCCGCTTCATCAATTGAGTCGGCACGAGGTCGCGGATCTTTATCTCGGCAACAACAAGAGCCAATCGCGGCTGGGGCGGATAGTCCCGGTGGATCAGGCCAAGGATGCGCTGCGCGAAACGTTTTACCGCGCCTATCTGGGCAAGAGCTTGTCCCAGGTGCAGGCGCACTGGGCCAAAATCATCTTTACCGGCAGAGGCTATCCTCCACGGACGGTGAGCGGCGCCGGGGAATTGAAGGATTTGCTGCGCGACAATCCGAATGCTCTCGGTTACATGGACCGCAGCCTCGTGGGCGACTCTTTGAGGATTGTTAAGCTGAACTAGCGGACGACGGGTTGCGCATCAGTAATGTTATTTCTGCAGGTTCCATCGGCTTGTTGAAGTAGTAGCCCTGTATTTCATCGCAGGGTTGCATCTGCAGGAACTGCGCCTGTACCTCGTTTTCCACGCCCTTTGCCAGCACGCACAGGCCCAGTGCCTTGCCGAGCGCAATGATGCCGGCGGCAAGATGGCTGTACTGATAGGTTGTGCCTGCCATGAAAGACCTGGGCATGCTGATGGCATCCAGCGGCAATGACTTCAGCGTTGCCAGGCTGGAGTAGCCTTCACCGAAATCGTCGACGACGATTCTTACGCCTAACTCCTTGAGCATGGCGAGCCTTTGCACCGAATAATCAATGTCGCGCAGCAGAACGGCTTGCGGGATTTCCAGCTCCAGCAGGGCCGGGTCTAGCCCGGTATCGGCGAGGATTTTCTGCAGATCCTGCAGTAGATGGTCGTCTTCAAACTGGCGCGCAGTCAGGTTCACGGCCATCTTTAAGCGGGGCAGTCCCTGCCTTTGCCATGTCATGAGCTGGGCGCAGGCGGTCGTCAATACCCATTTGCCCAGCGCAATGGTCAGGCCCATGGTTTCCGCTGTTTCGAGGAAGCGGGCGGGGCCGACCAGGCCAAGTTCCGGATGCTGCCAGCGCAGCAGGGCTTCCACGCCGCTGACAGTGCCATCCTTGTTGAACCGGCATTGATAATGCAAGCGGAATTCTTCGCGCTGCAGCGCCTGTCTCAGCTCCGCTTCGAGATTCATGCGCTCGATCACCAGCTCTCGAATCATCTGCACGAAGCGCGGGTGGGTGC
>CBILOJ010000335.1:0-1511 GCA_966238525.1 uncultured Methylophilaceae bacterium
TAGAATGTCGCCCGGCTGCTGCCAGGCTCGCCTATCTTGTTCAGCATCAGGGCAACACCACGGGCTTGACCAGCCGCGCCGCCTGGCGTGCACGGTCGCGCGCCTCAGCCACATCGACGCCTGCCGCCAGCGCCACGCCCATGCGCCGCCGTACGTAGGATTCCGGCTTGCCGAACAGGCGCAAATCGCTGCCCGGTACTGCCAGTGCCGCCTCTACGCCCTCGTAAGCCAGATTGCGGCTGTCCGCCCCGCCGTAAATCACCGCGCTGGCGCCGGCCTCACGCCTGGCAACGTCGACCGGCAGGCCGAGAATGGCGCGCGCGTGCAGTTCGAATTCGCTGAAACGCTGGCTAGCCATGGTGACCAGCCCGGTATCGTGCGGACGTGGGCTGACTTCGGAAAACCAGACCATCTCGTCCTTGACGAACAGTTCGACGCCGAACAGGCCGAGCCCGCCCAAACTATCGGTAACGGCCTTGGCAATGCGTTGCGCCTTTTTCAACGCGGCCGGCTTCATCGGTTGCGGCTGCCAGCTCTCGATGTAGTCGCCCTTGTCCTGCAGAGGTCCGATGGGCTCGCAGAACAAGGTATCAATTTCGCCTTGCGCGTTGCGTGCACGGACCGTGAGCAGCGTGATCTCGTAGTCGAAGTCGATCTGGCCCTCGACGATAACCACGCCCTGGTTTACCCTGCCGCCGGTAGCGGCATATTCCCAGGCCGCGGCAACTTCACCGGCATGCGTGATGCGCGATTGGCCCTTGCCCGAGGAGGACATGGTGGGCTTGATGAAGCACGGGTAGCCGATGCCAGGCTTACCGGGACTGCCTTCGATTGCCTGCTGCAGCGTCTGCAGGCTGTCGGCAAAAGCATACGGCGAAGCCGGCAGGCCGAGCTCTTCTGCGGCCAGGCGGCGGATGCCTTCACGGTTCATGGTCAGCCGTACGGCTTTGACCGTGGGAATCACCGTCGCCAGCCCTTCCTGCTCGAATTCGGCCAGCACTGCGGTATTCAATGCCTCGATCTCGGGCACGATGAAATGCGGCCGTTCCTGCTCGACGAGACGGCGCAAGGCGCTGCCGTCGGTCATATCCACCACGTGCGCGCGATGCGCGACCTGCTGGCCCGGCGCGTCGGCGTAACGGTCGACGGCGATGGTTTCGACGCCAAGGCGCTGCAGCGCGATGATGACTTCCTTGCCCAATTCGCCGCTGCCGAGCAGCATTACGCGCGTGGCGTCGGGAGTCAAAGGAGTGCCGATTTTCATTTGGAAAAACTCCTGAATAATTCAGGCGATTTTAACACGCAGAGGCTAGAGCGGCCCGGTGACTACGCATGCAGCACAAGGCCATCACACGCGTTATAGCTGACTACTAGCCCTTGATGCCGTGCTTTTCCATGCGATAGCGCATGGCCATGCGCGTGATGCCGAGTTGGCGCGCCGCTTCCGAAACATTGTTGCTGGCACTGGCCAAGGCGTTGGTGATCAGCATCTTCTCTGCAATATCCAGTGT
>CBILOJ010000336.1:0-1509 GCA_966238525.1 uncultured Methylophilaceae bacterium
AGCGAGGTGATCCAGGTGATCGGCATGTAGCGCCGCAGGCCGCCCATGTTGCGGATGTCCTGGTCGTGGTGCATGCCCATGATCACCGAACCGGCGCCGAGGAATAAAAGCGCCTTGAAGAAGGCATGCGTCATCAGGTGGAAAATCGCCACCGAGTAGGCGGACACGCCGAGCGCGACCGTCATGTAGCCGAGCTGCGACAGCGTCGAATAGGCCACCACGCGCTTGATGTCGTTCTGGATGATGCCGAGGAAGCCCATGAACAGCGCCGTGATGGCGCCGATGACCAGCACGAAGGACAGCGCCGTCGTCGACAGCTCGAACAGCGGCGACATGCGCGCCACCATGAAGATGCCGGCCGTGACCATGGTCGCGGCGTGGATCAGCGCCGAGATCGGCGTCGGGCCTTCCATCGAATCCGGCAGCCAGACATGCAGCGGCACCTGCGCCGACTTGCCCATGGCGCCGATGAACAGCAGGATGCAGATCACGGTCATCAGCGACCAGTCGTAGCCCGGAATCAGCTGCACCGTAATATCGGCAAACTGCGGCGCGACTGAGAACACCGCGGCGTAATCGAGACTGCCGAGGAAAAACAGCACCATGCCGATGCCGAGCAGGAAGCCGAAGTCGCCGACGCGATTGACGAGGAAGGCTTTGAGATTGGCGTAGATCGCCGTCGGCCGCTGGTACCAGAAACCGATCAACAGGTAGGAGACCAGGCCCACGGCTTCCCAGCCGAAGAACAGCTGCATGAAGTTGTTGGCCATCACCAGCATCAGCATGGCGAAGGTGAACAGCGAGATGTAGCTGAAGAAGCGGCTGTAGCCCGGATCGTCGTGCATGTAGCCTATGGTGTAGATGTGCACCATGAGCGAAACCGAAGTCACCACCAGCATCATGATGGCGGTCAGGCGGTCGATGAGGAAGCCGACTTCGAAACTGGTGTTGCCGCTGATGAGCCAGGTATAGACGGGGCCATTGAAGGTACGGCCTTGCATGACATCGAGGAAAACGTAGACCGACAGCGCGAAGGCGGCACCGACGCCGGCTATGGTCAGCCAGTGTGCGGCCGAACGCGGCAGGCTGCGGCCGAACAAACCGACCACGGCGGCGGCCAGCAAGGGCAGCATCGGGATCAGCAGATAAATGGTTTGCATGCTCATGTACGTCATCATCCCTTCATGCTGTCCAGGTCATCGACGTCGATGGTCTTGAGGTTGCGGAACAGCAGGACCAGGATGGCGAGGCCGATGGCGGATTCGGCCGCAGCCACGGTCAGGATGAAAAACACGAACACCTGGCCGGCAAGATCGTTGAGGTAGTGCGAGAACGCGATGAAATTGAGGTTGACCGCGAGCAGCATCAGCTCGATTGCCATGAGCAGGATGAGCACGTTCTTGCGATTGAGGAAAATACCGATCACGCTGATGGCGAACAGCAGCGACCCCAGAATCAGGTAATGCGAGAGGCCCACCATCAGACTTGCTCCTTTCGGTCTTGCGGCTC
>CBILOJ010000337.1:0-1504 GCA_966238525.1 uncultured Methylophilaceae bacterium
GGTTGCTGCTGCAGGGGCGCATGGAATACGTGATGATGTTCGCGACGCATGTGTTCTACAGCACCTTCCTGCGCCACAACATCGAGATCCATGAATACCAGAAGAGCTTCATGCATAGCAAGGTGGCCGTCATCGACGGCGAATGGGCGACCGTGGGTTCGTCCAATATCGATCCTTTCAGTCTCTTGTTGGCGCGCGAAGCCAACATCGTGGTGCGTGACAAGGCTTTCGCCGCGGAATTGCGCGCCGATATCGAACACGCGATTGCCGACGGCGCGCTGCATATCGAAGCCGAGCTTTGGCAGCGCGGCCGTTGGCTAAAGCGCATGCTGACATGGCTGATGTACGCGGTGATGCGACTGTTGCTAGGCGTACTCGGTTACCCCAATACGCATTAGCCGCTTCCGGGCGCGACTGAACGTCGGCTTTTGTTCAGCTAAAAAGTGGGCCGACTCACGCACAAGCTGTTTACCGAAACCGGCTTAAACCTTATAATTCGGTTGTTGCCGGTGTAGCTCAGTTGGTAGAGCAGCGCATTCGTAATGCGAAGGTCACCAGTTCGATTCCGGTCATCGGCACCATCAGAACAGTCGTCCGACAAGTCCAGATAACCAGCTACTCCAGGTTTCTGGCTTTTTTTACGTCCGGATTCAGGGACATCAACTTCGATGTCTTATATTTCCAATTCCCGTCGCTTTGATTTCTTTCGGCATTGCCGAAACTACTGAATGGTAGGCGTCGTCATCCAGTCATTCATCGCATCCTGTCCTGGGCGATCGACCTGAACCTTGCCATCGGCAGTGGAGGTCACCCAGCTCAGCGGAATGTAATGGTGCTGGCCGGTTTGATCCTTCTTCAGCTTGATGGCGTCTGCGCCTTCCATGTGGTCCACGGTGGCGAACTGGCCACCTTGGGAGCAGATTACCGGCATTTCTGGCTGGATTTCGGTAGCGTTGATCATGGTTTAGGCCTCCTGTTGGATTCAAAGAACGATCCACCATAGTCGAGCCCGGCTATGGTCGGTAGCAGGCCATTCTGATTTTAGTGTAGGAATTGCTTGGCACCTGGGCAAAAAAAGAGCCCAGGGGAAGGCTCGGAGGGAGACAGCACACGCTACAGAAGTGGCTACATATTAGTCGAAACGCCAGGCTTTAATGACTATCAGAAATAACAGTGGCAACGCATGGCGAGCCGGTGATTCATCTTTTTCCTATGTGAGGCGAAGCACAAAAACGCAGCATGAATGGCGTTAAGTTAAATGTTCAATTTCAACGAGGATTTGCATCATGGCCAGACAGAACAGTTCCACCCCGCACCAGCCCAGCCCTTTAACCAAGGGTGAAGCTGTCGATATTACCAAGACCGATGTTGCGCCCGGCCAGGATACCGAGGGCATGCCCGGACAGAATGTGAAGCAGGCGCGCGGCATGAACAAGGACGTGGGCCATAGCCCCAATGAAGCCGGCACCGACCAGAAGGTGGAAGACGCCAAGAAGGCGCGCCA